>JAQVGY010000070.1 GCA_028696495.1 Atribacterota bacterium | reverse complement strand
AAAAACTTATTTAATACCGACAACCAGCGACTAATTTAACGTACAACGCAATATGCAAAACATTTTTACAGGAGTTACCAATAAATAGATGCATACTAACTTAGATTGTATACCTTGTTTTTACAAACAGGCACTGAGAGCAGCGAGATTATCCGGTGCTGATGAAGAAATGCAGAGAGAAGTTTTAATTCAACTATCCCAATTAATACCAGAACTTTCTTTGGATACTTCACCAGCAGAGATGGGAAGAACAATCTTTGCCATGCTAAGCAAGGTAACAGGTAAAAAGGACCCTTACCGGGAAATAAAAGAAGAAAGCAATAAAATAGCTTTAAAAATATATCCAGAGATGAAGATGAAGGTAATGGAATCAGAAAACCGGCTTCTGACTGCCTTACAACTGTCCATTATCGGGAACTTAGTTGGTTTTGGTTTAAAAGAATTCCAGGCTATATCTGATAAGATTGATAAAATAGTTGACAATAATTTTTACTTAAAAGAGAGTAATTTTAAAGGGCACTTTAATTATCAGGATTTCTGTCAGAGTTTATCAGAGGCACACTCTATCCTTTTTCTTGCCGATAGTGCTGGAGAGGTAGTATTCGATCTCTTATTAATTGAACAACTTGTTACAAATTATAATAAGAATGTAGTATATGTGGTAAAAGGGAAGCCAGTACTTATTGACGCTTTAGTGGATGATGCAATATATTGTGGAATAAACAATATTACTAATATAATTTCTTGTGGTGCCGATTGTCCTGGTGTTGTTTTAAAATATTGCTCACCTGAATTTATCCGCCTTTTTAATGATGCCGAGATGATTATCAGCAAAGGCCAGGGTAATTATGGTGCCTTATCTGAGGAGTCCAACCCCTTATTCTTTTTATTAATTGCTAAATGCCCCATTATTGCTGAACATATTGGTTGCAATATAGGCGATTTTGTTTTAGGAAGTAACTCTAAAGAACATTATTTATCAGCCGAGTGTCTCCAGGACAAAGAGCAAAATAAGCAAGTAAGATAGAAGAGATGAAAGTTGAACATAATTTAGCTGATTCAGTGTTGAAAAATGCAGATGGCTCTACCTACCTTCTATTGATTCATGTTGTTCATAGAGAACACCTGTTGATTGGTAAACTGGGTTGGGTCAATTTTACTCAGGGTTACTATATCTATGTAGGTTCAGCAAAGAGGTCAATCCAAAAGCGACTACTCCGTCATTTAAAGGGACAAAAAAAGAAATTCTGGCATATTGATTATCTGCTTAACTCACTACCCTCAGCAAGAATTGCCAATATCTGGATTAACAGGGAGCCATGTGAATGCACCATCAGCCAGGAAATATTGCAAAGTGGTATAGGGATAGTCATTAAAAAAGGGTTTGGTTCCTCAGATTGTTGCTGTCTGACACATCTATTTAGAATAGATAATGCTAATTTAGATATATTCAAGCAATTAATGACTAAAAATAATTTTTATCCCTTATCAGAATAGAGGATTACAGCTAAATATTTTTTAAATCCTCATCCCATTTTTCTTTCCAACTCACTTTTCATATAGCAAACCATCTATTAATTTTTATTCCATAATTATCTATTTTTATATTGACAAAAAGAGGACATTTGTTAGAATGTAATTGAGAATGATATTCAATTACAATTGGGGTGTATTTTGGCCAGTACAACATATGAAGAACAATTTAAAAACTTTTTAAAAAAGAACAATCTGAAGTTTACCAAAGAAAGAAGGGAAGTTCTCAGAGCAATTACTATTCAACGAGACCATTTTCATGCCGAGGATATTTACCAGCAACTGAGAAAGCAAAAATCCAATGTTTCTTTAGCCACAATCTACCGGACCATCCCATTATTGATTGATAGCGGTTTAATTAAAGGGACAATATATGGTGGAGAAAGAGTAGTCTATGAAAAGGTATACAATAAACCACACCATTACCATATGGTCTGTCTCAACTGTGGAAAAATTATTGAATTTATCTGTCCGGATATGGAGGTAATACAAAATAATATATGTCGGAACAATATTTTTCTTTCCACCGAATATAATTTAGAAATAAAAGGTTATTGTCAGGATTGTCGGAGAAAAATGATGAACGAGAAAAAGGAACAAAAAATACAGTAGGAGTTCAAATATTCATGATAATAAATTTAGCTAATGTTAAACCAGGGAACAAAGTCAAAGTGACTCGAATTAGAGGGGGATTGGGGATGAGACAAAGGTTGAGCTGTCTTGGTATCCACCCCGGTGATTTACTGACAGTACAGGCCAGCGGCATTATGCAAGGTCCAATTTTGGTCAGTATTCACGGAAATAAGGTAGCTTTGGGGAGAGGGGTCGCCTCCAATGTTTTAGTGGAGGTAGATTCATGAAAATTGCCCTCGTTGGACAACCAAACTGTGGAAAGAGTACCATATTCAATTCTGTTGCCGGCTATAAGGCTATTACCTCTAATTTTCCAGGGAAAACAGTAACTTATACTGTTAGTAAAATGACTTTTCAGGGAATAACCAGTGAAATAGTTGATTTACCCGGTACTTACTCCCTTACCTCTTTTGATTTAGCCGAGCTGGAAGCCCGAAAATACCTGCTAAGAGAAAAAATTGATGTAGTTATAAATGTTGTTGATGCCTCTTTATTGGGCAGAGGTTTAGAGTTGACACTGCAACTACTGGAACTGAATTTACCCATAGTGCTCTGTCTGAATATGATTGACGAAGCAGAAGGCAAAGGTATTATTATTGATGATAACAAGTTATCCCAGATTTTAGGAGTACCGGTAGTAAGAACGGTTGCTCACAAAGGCCATGGACTGGACCAGCTATTCAGAACCGTTTTAAAGATGAGTTCAGACCCGATACCAGGCAAACACCTGACTTTCAGCAAAGACGTTGAACAGATAATTGAAAAATTAAAAGAGCAGCTTGAAGATAAAAACTTTACTAAAAATTTTAATGTACCATTACGTTTCCTGGCTATCAAACTTTTAGAGGATGATCAGTATTTTATAGATATAATAAAAAAGAGTGATGCTGCTTTTCTTAAAAGAGTGAAAGATTATCAACAGCAAATGGAACAATGCCGGGCACGTTCCTCAGATGTAATTATTTCCTCAGAACGTCATCATTTATCTATGGATATATATGAATCAACGGTTACCCTTACCAGACCGGTAATGGGGATACGCAGTTATTTAGATAATGTATTTATGCATCCCATTTTTGGCTATATTGCTTTAGGTATCATTTTGTATCTCTTTTTTAACCTGGTTTTTTATATAGGGGACCTGTTTGAAGAACCATTACTCGATTTTTTCTATCAATACATACCCTCTTTAAAAGTAAAATTAGGTGAAAATACCCTGTTGTATTTTGTTGCCAGAGGTATTTTGGAAGGGCTTGCCGGGGGCATTGCTATTGTCTTACCCTTCCTTGTCCCCTTTTTATTCGGTTTAGCTTTTCTGGAAGATGTGGGATACTTACCCCGCATTGCCTTTCTGATGGATGCTTTTTTACATAAAATCGGGCTTCACGGGAAAGCAATCATACCGCTCATATTAGGTTATGGCTGTACAGTTCCAGCTATAATGGCTACTCGTATCCTGGAATCAGAACGAGATCGTTTTATTGCCTCAGTGTTAACTACTATGATTCCCTGTGCTGCGAGAATTACTATTATCTTTGGTCTGGTGGCTTTTTATCTAGGGGCTAGAGCAGCAATGTTTGTTTATGTTCTAAATATTATCGTGGTAGCTATCTCGGGTAAGATACTTTCCAATCTATTACCGGAGATTACTCCAGGTATGATTATGGAGATACCGGACTACCATATTCCCTCTATGAAGGTATTATTAGCCAAAGTCTGGCTTAGAATGAAAGAATTTATAATTATTGCCTGGCCTCTGCTGATTGTGGGCAGTGTGGCGTTAAGCCTGTTAAAATACTGGAATTTAGAAAGATTTATCAATCAGTTAATTTCTCCAATAACTCTTTTATTAGGTTTGCCTGTAGCTGTGGGAGTGACTCTTATTTTTGGAGTTTTAAGAAAAGAACTTTCTATGATTATGCTGGTTCAGGCATTGGGTGTGACTGATATCAGTACAGTAATGAGTGCAACTCAGATTATGACTTTTACTATTTTTGTGCTTTTTTATATTCCCTGTGTAGCAACTATTGCGGTCTTAATCAGAGAGATCGGTACAAAAAGGACCGCCTTTACTCTTCTCTTTACTTTTATTATTGCCATTGTGCTATCTATTGCTGTGCGTCTGGTTTATTGAGAGAAGTAGAAGTATCTTCTTTTTTTGGAACCTCAGCCTGTTTTTCCTGAGGAATATCAACTCGTGTTCTTTTAATATGTGATATGAAATTGAATAAAAAACTGGTTATTAATCCAGCGATAAAAGCTAAAATTAAAATTAGAGCAAGGGAACTTTCAGCTTTCCAGAAGAGAAAACTAACTGTAATAGGGATAGCATTTTGCAAGGCAAATATTACTGCCAAAACAGCAATCAAAGCGGCAATAAATAGAAAAATCTGCACAGTATCCACCTTTCTTTCTTTATGAATCATATTTTATTTTAAATAGTGTTCATATTATCTTTATTTTATAGTATGCCAAACTTTATTTAGATAAAAAAACGGTTTGAGTAGGATAGGCAAGTTTTATTGTTCTTTTTTCCAATTCTTCTTTTAATCTTAAATTAATCTCTTGTTGTATATCCATATACTGATTATAATCCCGACTGTTTACATA
>JAQVGY010000069.1 GCA_028696495.1 Atribacterota bacterium | reverse complement strand
GAGGTTATATTTAATGGAAAATAATAAAACCAAAACCAAAGATTATCACAAAGATATTCAGATAGGTGGAATGACCTGTATCAATTGTGCTAACAGAGTTGAAAGAGGTTTGAAAAGGATTGATGGAGTGAAGTTTGCCTCTGTTAATTTAGCCACTGAGACTGCTTTTATAATCAGTGATAGAGAAATTTCGGCACAGGAAATAAGAGAGGCGGTAAAATGGGCTGGCTATAGTGTGCTGGAGGGAGACAGGGAAGACCTGAGCCAGATACGTTATAAAAAATCAAGAGAAAGGTTGATTTTAGCCTGGATAATAACAGCTCCTCTCTCTATATTGATGGTTTTACATATGCTTGGCTACCATATAGCCGGTTTTGTCTTAATTGAAATTATCAGTGTTGCCTTTCTTGCTTTTTATTGTGGGCTCGCAACAATCAAAAGTGCCTGGATTGCCTTCCGGCATTTCCATTCCAATATGGATACCCTGATAACAATCGGTACGGTAACCTCCTGGTTAACTGCGGTTTTAAACTATTTAGGATTACCGATTATATCTTTTGGGACTATCGGGGGAATGATTATCACCATACATCTGACCGGTCGTTTTATAGAATCAAATTTAAGAGATAAAGCGGCAAAAGAAATAAAGGCCCTGATTGCCCTACAGGCCAAAGAAGCAACAGTTATTTTAAATGGTGAAGAGATTAAAGTGCCTATAGAAATGCTCAAACAAGACCAGTTGATTAAGGTAAAACCCGGGGAACGCATACCCGTAGATGGTATGGTCATAGAAGGGTTGTCAGCTGTAGATGAATCCTTTATCTCCGGAGAGCCCATTCCTAAAACAAAAGAGAGGGATGATGAGGTAATCGGGGGTTCTGTTAATCTTTCCGGGCCTTTAATTGTCAAGGCTTTGAAGATAGGAGAAGAATCTTTCCTATCACAGATGATAACACTAATAAAAGAAGCACAGGGTGCCAAGGTACCCATTCAAGCTCTGGCAGATAATATTACCAATATTTTTGTTCCCATTATCATTACTCTTGCTACTTTGAGTGCCTTATTCTGGTTTTTCAATCTGAATAATTATCAACCGTTTTTGCTAAGGGCAAAAGAGATATTTCCCTGGATTCTAATTACTGGAAACAAATATTCTTTCGCGGTCTTTGTCTTTATTTCTACGGTGGTAATAGCCTGTCCCTGTGCCTTAGGACTGGCTACTCCCATGGCTCTGGTGGTTGGAAGCGGAATTGCGGCAAAAAAAGGCTTAATTATTCGTAATGCCGAAGCTATACAGATTTCCAAAGATGTGGGATATGTATTGATGGATAAAACAGGTACTATAACTGAAGGTAAGCCAGCCGTTATTGAGCATAATCTCCCAGAAGAAGAGCTCAATATAATAGCCTCTATTGAAAGCAATTCACACCACCCCTTAGCTCAGGCTATTGCCAGCAAGGTAACAGAGAAGATAAAGATAGATGAAGTGAAGGAAATACCGGGAGAGGGTGTGGAGGCAACTTATAAAGGGGCAAAATATTTTATTGGAAGACCGGAGAAAAGTGAGGAATATACTGTCTATCAAAGAAAAGGACAGACAGTGGTAGAGGTATGGAAAGAAAAAAATAAGATTGGCTATATTGTTTTAGCTGATAAAATAAGAACAGATTCCAAAAGTGCTATAATTAATTTAAAGAAACTGAACATTATCCCAATTATGGTTACCGGTGATAATGATATTACTGCCCATGCAGTCGCTAAAGAGATGGGTATTGAAGAGGTATATGCCGGAGTGAAGCCGGAAGAAAAACTGGCTATAGTCAGGAAATATCAGGCTACCGGAAAGAAGGTTTTGATGATAGGGGATGGAATTAATGATGCTGCCTCCCTCAAAGGGGCTGATATCGGGGTGGCAATGGGGAAGGGGGCGGATTTAGCTTTAGATAGTGCCGATATAGTAATTGTTAAAGAAGGAATTTCCGGACTGATTCATAGTATTACTATATCTATCAATATTTTTAAAATTATAAAACAGAATCTATTCTGGGCATTTCTGTACAATGTAATGGCTATCCCCATGGCGATGCTGGGGTTATTACATCCCGCTATATCTGAAGGGGCTATGATTTTTAGTTCTATTACTGTTACTTTGAATTCATTACGTTTAAGAAAGCTCGATTAAAAATTAAATGATTTGTGTGTTAATATTATAATATTAAAAAAGGAGAAAATTTAAAATGAAACACCAGTTAGTAACCTTTGACGGCAATACAGCAGCTGCTCATACTGCCTATCATATAAGTGAAAATATCACCATTTATCCTATCACTCCATCCTCTGTTATGGGAGAACTGGCTGATTTGTGGGCATTCCAGGGCAAGAAAAATATCTGGGGTGCAGTGCCTACAGTAGCAGAGATGCAGAGTGAGGGTGGGGCAGCAGGAGCAGTCCATGGTTCTCTACAGAGAGGGGCTTTAACTACTACCTTTACAGCCTCTCAAGGCTTATTACTTATGCTTCCCAATATGTTTAAGATTGCGGGAGAACTGACACCGGTAGTATTTAATGTTTCTGCTCGTACGGTAGCAACACATGCCCTGTCAATTTTTGGAGACCATTCTGATGTAATGGCTGCCAGAACCACAGGCTTTGCCCTGCTGGCAGCGGCTTCTGTGCAGGAAGCAATGGACTTTCCCTTAATAGCCCAGGCAGCTTCTCTAAAATCCAGAGTTCCATTTCTACATTTCTTCGATGGATTCCGTACTTCCCATGAGATATCTAAAGTAGAATTATTAGAAGCTGAAGAGATGAAGAAGATGATAGATGATAAGCTAATTTATGAACATAGAGCTCGTGCCCTGTCTCCTGAAAATCCCTTTATCAGAGGAACAGCCCAAAATCCGGACGTCTTCTTTCAGGCTAGAGAGGGGTGTAATCCCTTCTATGATGTATGTGCTGATATTACCGAAGAGACAATGAAAGAATTTAAAGAGATTACCGGCAGGGAATACCACCTTTTCCAGTATGAAGGTGCACCAGATGCGGAATATGTCTTTGTAATAATGGCATCAGGCTGTGAGACAGTGCAAGAAACGGTGGAACATCTTATAGGAAAAGGTGAAAAGGTTGGGCTGATTAAGGTTCGCCTGTTCAGGCCATTTTCAATAAAACATCTCTATCAGGCAATACCTGAGACAGCAAAGAAGTTGTGTGTGCTGGATAGAACCAAAGAACCTGGCAGCGCAGGAGAACCTTTATACACAGAAGTATTGTCCGGTATCAATGAGTATATGAGTGAAAACAATATTGACCGAAAAATAAAGGTATTTGGAGGGAGATACGGATTATCTTCAAAAGAATTTACACCTGCTATGGTTATGGGGGTATATGAGGAGATAAAGAAAGAAAAACCCTTAAACCATTTTACGGTTGGCATTACCGATGATGTTACTCATAAGAGTGTTTCCTACCCCGAACATTTCCATATTGAACCGGCTGATCGGGTTAGAGCAATATTCTTCGGGCTGGGTGCAGATGGAACGGTAAGTGCCAACAAGAGTTCTATCAAGATTATAGGAGAAGAGACTGACAATTATGCTCAAGGATATTTTGTCTATGATTCCAAAAAAGCTGGGTCATTGACCATTTCCCACTTACGTTTTGGGAAAGCCCCCATATATTCACCATATTTGATTCAAAAAGCAAACTTTGTGGGATGTCATCAATTCTCATTCTTAGAAAAATATGATGTATTAAGATATGCCGAGGACAATGCAGTCCTATTGTTGAATAGTCCTTATCCGGCAGAAGAGGTCTGGGATAAGATTCCTCAGGAAGTTCAGCAGAAGATTATCGATAAAAATATTAAACTCTTTGTCATTAATGCATACCAGATTGCTAAAGATACCGGTCTCGGTGTTAGAATTAATACGGTAATGCAGACCGCCTTCTTCCTGTTAAGCAAGGTCTTGCCAGAAGATGTAGCAATTGAGAAGATAAAGCAGTTTATTAAAAAATCTTATGGTACCCGGGGAGAAGAAATCCTCAGAAAAAACAATAAAGCTGTTGATATGGCTATAGAATCTATTAAAGAGATCGAGGTTTCAGATAAAGCCGAAGGCACCGTTAGAAAAAAAGATGCCGTATCTAAAAATGCACCTGAATTTGTTCGTGAAGTTACTGCCAAGATAATAGTACAAGAGGGTGATGATATTCCGGTAAGTGCCTTTCAGCCAGATGGAACTTTTCCCTCGGGGACTACCAAATGGGAAAAGAGGAATATAGCTCAGGAAATCCCAGAATGGGACCCCGAAACATGTATCCAATGTGGGAATTGTGCCTTTATCTGCCCGCATGCTGTAATAAGGAGTAAAATCTATCCCCCCGAACTACTCAATGATGGGCCAGAAGGATTCAAATCTGCTGACAGCAAGATAAAAGCATTCCAGGGGCAAAAGTATACACAACAGATATCTCCGGAAGATTGTACCGGCTGTGGTTTGTGTGTAGAGGTATGTCCCGCTAAAAATAAGCAAGACCCCGGGAAAAAGGCGATTAACCTGGTTCCCGTAGAAAAAAACCTGGAGCAGGAAAAGAAAAACTGGGAATTTTTTGAGACCATTCCTTTACTTGATAGAGAACAGTTGCAGCTTAGCCGAATCAGAGACTTGCAATTTACTGAGCCTTTGTTTGAATATTCTGGTGCCTGTGCCGGATGTGGTGAAACGCCTTATTTAAAACTAATCAGTCAACTATTCGGAGACAGGATGATTATTGCCAATGCTACCGGTTGCTCCTCAATTTATGGAGC
>JAQVGY010000068.1 GCA_028696495.1 Atribacterota bacterium | reverse complement strand
CAAGGCTCTTTATTGTATTGAATCAAAAACAAAAAACTAATAACCAAAAACTTTATTTATAACTAACGACCAACGACTGTTTTTTGCTATACGATACACGGTATACGTATTTGAATGCAACAAACACGATGAATAACGAAAAACGTTTTTTGGCACACAGCCATGCTATACTGTATTTATAAAAATAACAAAGGAGATTAAATGCGTTTTATAATAGGAGTATTATTGGTAATCATAGCTGATCAGGTCAGCAAAATATGGGTTGCCAGTAATATGAAATTGGGGGAATCAATTCCCATAATAAACAGAATTTTTCATATCACTTACATCCAAAACCCTGGCTCTGCTTTTGGCCTATTGCGATTCAGCAATAAAACTTTCATCATTACAGGATTAATAATTATTTTAGTTGGTATTTTTTTATTATTCAGATTAGCAAAAGCTAATAAGCTGGTATTTTACTCTTTTATTTTACTTCTGGGAGGCTCTCTGGGTAATCTAATAGATCGTTTTAGAATCGGAAGTGTAATTGATTTTTTAGATTTCCGGATTTGGCCTATATTTAATATAGCTGATTCATCTCTTAATATCGGTATTTTTCTCCTTATTATTCATTTTTTATTCCAGCAAAAAGATGACCAGGATGACAAAAAGCTGGAAAAATAAATACATTTTCAGCAAAAAAATATCAAATCAGGGTATTTACCCATTTTGGTGATAGTACCATGAACAACAATAATTCCCAAAAGCCTATCCATAAAATCCAATATCAAGAACAGGAAGAGGTTAGGGCCGATGTTTTCCTGGCTAAACAAGACATAGGCGATTTATCCAGAAATAAAATTAAAGAATTAATAAATCTGGGGCATATTACTGTAAATAATAAAAAAATAAAACCAAGTCAGATTTTAAAAACAGGTGACATTATCTATTTGACAATTCCTGAAAACCCTGAATTAACAGTAAAACCAGAAGATATCCCTCTCAATATTTATTATGAAGATGAACATATGATGGTAATCGATAAGCCTGCAGGTATGATTGTACATCCAACAGGGAAAGTTCATAGTGGCACCCTGGTTAATGCACTTCTCTTTCATTGTCCGGAACAGCTTTCACAAATGGGGGGAGAGGAACGTCCTGGAATAGTACATCGACTGGATAAGGAGACCTCAGGTTTAATGATGGTTGCTAAAACAGAACAGGCACACAGATATTTAAGCAAACAGATTAAAGAGAGGAAAGTAGTTAAAAAATATCTTACCCTGGTCTATGGTGTGGTTAAAGATAGAGAAGGCTATATTGAAGCACCAATTGGCAGAGATACTAAACATGGTAATAAAATGGCAGTTACTGATGTTGGCGGTCGAGAAGCCAGGACTTATTTTAAGGTTATTAAATATTTTACATCTTTTACATTATTATTGATAAGCCTATACACCGGGCGTACTCATCAGATAAGGGTTCATTTGCAGTATTTGGGGCATCCTGTTGTTGGTGATAAGGTTTATGGCCTGCGCAAAAAAAGAAATCCTTTAATAATAATTGACAGACAGGCTTTACATTCTCATTTTTTAAAAATACAGCACCCTGTAAGTCTTCAATCATTAACCTTCACCTCACCCTTAGCAGACGATTTTCTGGAACAGGTGAAAGTGCTTGAGACTTCTTAAACTACCATCATTTGATTGATTTCTTTCTTTATCTGTTCATGGTTAATTAATACTGCTATGTTCTTTTCCTGAGAATAAATGACCTTTCCAGCTTTTGAGTCTTTAGGTTTTTTAACATATTTTCTTAAGGTATACACTATTTGGGCTATTTCATTATTCTTTACTTTGCTGTAATATCCTGCTAATCGGGCGGCGAAGTTCAGAGTATCAGGAGGAGGGGCTGGTAAGTTCTGATGATTTTTTATAAGAACATGCGCCCCGGGTCTGGTCTGGTGATGTAACCAAAAATCATTACCATTGGAGAGATGTCTCAAGAGGTATTCATTCTGCAGGTTACTTTTTCCCAGGAGAACAGTCCAGCCATCAATGGAGAGAAATCTTTGCAGGGAAGGCGTCCTCCCTGCCACATTTCTACTACGGTTATCTTTTTTTCTCTTAATATAATTCAGCTGAATCAGTTTCTGATATAAAGTGGTAAGCTCAGGCAAGGAATCTTTATTTTCAGATAAAGTTAAAAACATTTCTTTTAATTTTTTTAAGGATTCCTGGTTTTCTAATAGTTGTCTCTTATTTGTTTCTCTGTTTGGAGCCAATTTTTTATACCTTTGAAAAAATTGACGGGCATTTTGCAGTGGTGACAGATTGGGATTTAATTCAATTTCTAATTCAGGATTTTCGGGAAGGGTATAATCAATCAATGTTACCATATCTATACCACTTTCCAAATTCCATAAATTTGCTATAATTAATTCACCTTTTTTACGATACTGTTCACAGTCTTTTATCTCTTTATCTCTTTTTTCCAAAAAATTCTTTTTTTCTTCCAGTTTATCCCGGGTTTTTTGAAGTGTTCTACTAATTGCACGATAAAGCCTCTCTTTTTTACCCTCTTCTGCAGTCTGATGATAGAAAAATTCGAGACAGGTAGAAACCCGAGCAAATGATAAGTATTTTACCTCTTTATTGCTGGCAGGGGAAAGTAAAGAATAATCAATTGCTCTGCCACTCTTTTTATCAATCAAGAGCAGTGGTTTTACATTGTGTTTTGCAATCCTTTCTTTGAGATTACAGAGTTTTTCCCATAACATAATCAGTTTTTCTGAATTTAGTTGAAAGAGCCTGAAATCAGTCGGGAAGTTCGCAAAAACAACTATCTCTTTAGCACTTTTTGTACTGAGACCCTGGAAATTATGGTGTAAGAAATACCACAGATACTCTGTCGGGGAGGAAGAGCCGGGATTCTGAACCATATCTATGAACTGTTCTTTGCTTATTGCAAAGAGATTTAATTTATCCTGCCGGGGAGGAGATTTGTATAAAATCCCGGGTTTAATCTCACGGTATCGGTTTAGCTCGGAGCCAAATTGTTTAAGAGCAGTTTTGATATAGCCATTTGCATCAACCAGGATAGCATTGCTATGTTTGCCCATAAATTCAATTATTAGAATATAGTTCAATGGGGTTCCAAATTTTTGATATGGTTCTATGTATAGTTTTATAATTCGGTCAAATTCCACCTGTTCAATGTTTACCAGCTTACCTCCCTGAAGCTGGGTTTTCAATTGTTTTAAAAATGTTGAGGAATGTAAATCTTCCTGTGCCATCATCTCACTGATAAAAAAAGTCATTCTGTCTGGCCGAAGAGAGAAGAATAATTTTTGGCTGCCTCTCTTATTCTTCAAATCGAACAATATTCCATATTGTTCGATTTGAAGAAGGTCTACAATCTTAGATGGAATGAGTTCTTCATTAATTTCATAGGTTATAAGTGATAGGGCAATACCGTCCAATATCATTTTCTCTCCGCTTATTCTTTAAAATAGGATTGGATTATAATAGAATACAGACCATTTATAATATAATAAAAATCATTGAACAAGTCAATAAATCACTTGAGCAGAAGAATTTTTTAACAAATTTACAGCTAATAAAATATTGTTTATTATTAATATTGTTATAGAGCAAACCTGTTTGAGTTATGTAAACCAAAATGCCATGCCTGATTTAATCTTTTAGAACCATTAATTCTGTTACAAGCTACAAACTAATGGTTATAAGTCTTATCCTGCTTTATATATTTGACAGGGGCATTAGAATTTTCTAAAATGATTTTAAAGTATGAGCAAAAAAGGAGAAAACTTTGGTAAAAAGTATGACCGGCTTCGGAATGAGCGAAGCAGAGGTTAATGGTGTTACTTCAATTACAGAGATAAAAACAGTAAACAATCGGTATTGTGATATCAAGGTCAGGATGCCTGTACAATCACTGGACATCCTGCAGAGAATTGAAAATATGATTCAAGAGAGGATAAGCAGGGGCTCAGTTAATGTTTTAATTAAAATTGAGGATGGTAATGACCGAATCAGTGAGATAAGACTGAATGAAGATTTACTAAAATCCTATATACAATCCCTGCATAGATTGAAAGAGGTTGCCCTGGTAAAAGAAGATATCAATCTGGAGTCATTACTTCGATGTAAAGAAATATTTGAATTTATTAAAAAAGAAGAAGAGGAAGGAAAGTGGGAATCGATAAAAGTATCTCTCAATAAAGCTCTGGACTTATTGGTACAAAGCAGAGAAGAAGAGGGAAACAGATTGATAGGAGATATTTTAAAAGGCATTTCCAGTATGGCAAAAACAATAAAGGAGATAGAAAGAGAAAAGACAGGAAGCTTGAAGGAGTTTCAAGACAAATTAAAAGAAAGAATAGGACAACTAACTGATAATATCACATTAGATGAGGGAAGAATTGAAATGGAAGTGGCATTTTTAGTGCAAAAGAGTGATATTACTGAAGAGATAACCAGATTAAAGAGCCATATAAGTCAGTTAAAAAGGATTTTTAAAACCAGAAAACCAATTGGAAAGAAATTAGAGTTTTATACCCAGGAGATGGGTAGAGAAATAAATACTATAGGTGCAAAATCTGTTAATCAGAGTATTTCTCAAAAAGTTATTAAATTAAAAGATGAATTAGAAAAGATTAAAGAGCAATCAAGAAACATTGAATAGAATAGGAGTTTTTGATGAAACGAATTATGATGAACATAGGATTTGGTAATTATGTTAATTTAGAAAGGGTATTATCTGTCATGGACCCTGATTCAGCCCCTATGAAACGATTGAGAGAAGAGGCAAAACAGTCAAAAAA
>JAQVGY010000067.1 GCA_028696495.1 Atribacterota bacterium | reverse complement strand
TATTGTTCAGATTTTTTGCTCTATTAGTGTAGCAACAGTTTTTGTTTTATTTATTTGAGATGAGCTGATAAACTGTGAACAAAGGCCATAAACCAAAGTTTATAATTAGGAGTTTGTATTGAGGCAATAGAATAAATTATTCTTTTTGTTCAGTTAATACAGTGTATGTAATCATCTGGATAAGTAGGGGAAAATGGGAGAAATTTGAAAATAAGATAAAAATATTAAGAGTTGAGTGCAAAAGTTTTCATAGGGGGTGAGTATTATTATGAAAAAGAAGATTTCTGGAATTACTATTGAATGTATAATGGGGGATATTGCTGCTCAGAAAGATATGACAGCAGTTGTAAATGCTGCCAATGCTCAATTGAGGACGGGAGGGGGAGTAGCTGGTGCTTTGCATAGAGCTGCCGGACCGGGATTGGAAGAGGAAGGCAGGGCTCTGGCGCCTATTAAGCCTGGTGAGGCGGTTATTACCGGCGGCCATATGTTGCCAAACAGGTATGTTATTCATTGTTTAGGACCGGTTTATGGTATAGATAACCCTGAAGATATGTTATTGGGCAACTGCTATGGTAATGCCTTGCAGCTGGCAGACCAGCACCGTATTGACTCAATAGCTTTTCCGGCAATCTCTACCGGTATCTTTGGTTACCCCATTGAGGAGGCCACACAGGTTGCTTTTCGCACTATAAAGAAATTTCTATCGAAACTGATCTATGTAAAGCATATTCGTTTTGTTTTATATGACCGGAGTGCACTGGATATCTACGAAAAATACCTGGAAAAACTGAATGAATAAACTCTATTAATAATAATTTATGTTTTTGTTTATGTTATAGGTTTGTAATTTGTAAGAAGATATTGACTAGTTCGGGATCAAACTGGCTTTCTGTATTTTTCTTTATTTCCTCACGCGCTTCATTTGAGCTCAAAGTCTTTTTATAATTTCTATTTGATTGCATAGCATCATAGGTATCAACAATAGCAATAATCCTGGATAGCAATGGATTTCCTTCTCCTTTAATCCTAATGGGTAACCATTTACTCTACTAATTGATAATTAAAAAGTTCACCAAAGCGAGGATTTATTAATAATATCCTTTCTTTTTCATCTAAAAAAAGCATCGTCTCAGGATTTGAACGAAGAAGAGGGCAGGGGTATCATTTTCCTGTAGTCAAATAAATCAAAAAATATAGAAAAATATTCGTTCCGGTGTATCTTATCACATATCAGATACACCGGAACGAATATTTTATAAAGAAATATTACGTTTCATTAATCCAGGGTATCATAGCGCGAACCTGTTCTCCAACCTTTTCAATGAGAAATTCAGATTCTTTATCACGCATGGCATTAAAGAAAGGTCTTCCAACCTGATTTTCTAAAAGCCAGTTTCTGGCAAAAGTGCCATTTCGGACTTCTTCTAATATTTTTTTCATTTCTTTTTTAGTATCTTCGGTTATAATACGTTTTCCGGCTATGTAGTCACCATATTCTGCAGTATTACTGACACTGTTACGCATATGGGTAATTCCACCGGAATAGATAAGGTCTATAATTAATTTCATTTCATTGAGGCATTCAAAATAAGCTACCTCAGGTTGATAGCCGGCTTCTATCAGTGTATCAAATCCAGCTTGAATTAAAGATACCACTCCACCGCATAAAACCGCCTGTTCACCAAAGAGGTCTGTTTCAGTCTCTTCCTGAAAGCTTGTTTCAATTACGCCGGCACGGGTTCCACCAATAGCCTGTGAATAAGCGAGAGCAGTTTCTTTGGCATGTCCTGAGAAATCCTGATATATAGCTATCAGGTTAGGAACTCCGCGACCTTCTGTATACATCTTTCTGACAATTGGACCAGGTCCTTTAGGGGCAACCATGATAACATCGATATATTCAGGCGGAATAATCTGCTTGAAGTGAATATTGAAACCATGGGAAAACATCAAGGTACCCCCCTCTTTTAAATTTTCTAAAATCCGATTTTCAGAACAGGCTCGTGGCTGCACCTCATCCGGTATTAAAATCTGCACAATGTCAGCCTGTTGTACCGCTTTTTCTATTGTCTCTACTCTGAAACCATCTTTTTCTGCCTTTGCCCATGATTTGCCACCTTCTTTTAATCCCATTACAACATTTACTCCGCTGTCTTTAAGATTTAGAGCCTGGCCTCTCCCCTGGCTCCCATAACCTATGACAGCCACAATCTTGCCTTCTAACAAACTCTTGTCCGCATCCTTATCGTAATAAATTTTAGCCATCTGATAATTCCTCCTTAAAATATTTATTAATTTATGGTTTTATTTATATTATTTGATATTTTCTGGGCACCTCTGGAAAGTGAGATTTTGCCGGTACGGGCAATTTCTAAAATTCCAAAAGATTCTAACAATTTTAATTTGGCATTTATCTTCTCCTGTGCCCCGGTTATTTCTATAGTTAAGGACTGCTTGTCAATATCTACTATATGTCCACGGAAAGTATCTACCAGCTGCATAATTTCACTTCTTTCATCAATAGATTTGGTGCTTACTTTTATTAAAGCCAGTTCTCTCTCTACTGAGCTCTCCCTGGGCAGGTCTTTTACCCTTAACACATCAACCAATTTGTTGAGTTGTTTGGTAATCTGTTCTAAAATTGCATCATCTCCTTCCGTTACTATAGTAATTCTGGTGATACCTTCATTTTCTGAATGTCCTGCGGCAATGCTCTCAATATTAAACCTTCTGCGATTGAATAGACTGGCAACCCGGGCTAATACACCAGGGTGGTCTTTTACTAAAATAGCAATAGTATGTTTCATAATTAATTCACTCCTAACATCTTATTGATCGACTCACCGGGAGCAACCATGGGGAAAACATTTTCTTCAGCCGGAATCAGGCAATCTATTAAAAAGAAAGTCTTTTCTGATAGTGCTTGAGCAAGGGCGGTGTCGAAATCTTCTCTGTTGGAAACTCTGATCCCTTTTCCTCCGTAAACCTGTGCCACTTTAGCAAAATCAGGACTGCCTTTAAGGCTTGTTTGTGAGTATCTCTTCTCAAAGAAGAGCTCCTGCCACTGGCGTACCATGCCCAGATAGCCATTGTTCATAATCAGAACTACGACAGGTATTTTATTATAAATAGCGGTAGCCAGTTCCTGTATATTCATCTGAAAACCACCATCCCCGGCGATACAAAAAACTCTTTTTTCAGGACACCCTACCTGTGCCCCAATAGCTGCTGGTAAGCCAAAGCCCATTGTTCCCAGCCCTCCTGAGGTGATAAAACTTCGCGGTTGATTATATTTATAGTGTTGGGCTGCCCACATCTGATGCTGACCGACATCGGTTACTACAATAGCATCACCCTTTGTTTGCTCATACAATTTTTCAATAATATATTGCGGTCTTAGCTCATCATCCTCGTTATATTGCAGGGGGTATTTTTCTTTCAAATAGGCAATTCTTTCCAACCATTTATTTTCTTGCCTGGGTTCAACAAATTGAGTTAATTTAGTTAAAACATATTTCAAATCACCTACAATGGGGATATCTGCTCTAACATTTTTACTTATTTCAGCCGGGTCAATATCTACATGAATTATCTTTGCATCAGGGCAGAATATTTTAGCATTTCCAATTACCCTATCATCAAAGCGAACACCCAGGGCAATAATTATATCTGCTTCACTGACAGCGGTATTAGCAGAGAATAAGCCATGCATTCCAAGCATTCCCAGTGCCAAAGGGTGTTCTTCCGGGAAACTGCCCAATCCCATCAGGGTTGTAGTTATAGGAATATTCACTTTTTGAACAAAGTTTCTTAATTCTTTTGAAGCATTAGAGGTAATAACTCCTCCACCGGCATAAATAATAGGTTTTTTTGCCTTCTGGATAGTTAAGGCGGCTTTTTTTATTTGATTCAAATTTCCTTTTAAGGTAGTCCGATAACCTGTGCATTTTCTCTTATCAGAGTAGGAAAATTCAGCCTGAGCCTGTTGTACGTCTTTTGGCAAGTCAATCAGAACCGGGCCTGGTCTGCCATTCTTTGCCAGGTGAAATGCTTCTTTGATAACACCGGCAAGGTCTCTGGTATCCATTACCAGATAATTATTCTTGGTAATAGGTAAGGTAATACCGATAATATCAACTTCCTGGAAGGCATCTGTACCAATAAATGGTGTGATAACCTGTCCCGTAAAAGCTACTATTGGGATAGAATCTAAATAGGCATTTGCCAGGCCGGTTACCAGATTGGTTGCCCCGGGGCCGGAGGTAGCAAAGCATACTCCAACCTTGCCGGTTGCTCTGGCATAACCATCGGCGGCGTGGGCTGCACCCTGTTCGTGTTTAGTCAATAGATGAGTGAAAGAAGCTTTTTGGTAAATGGTATCATAAAGTGGCATGATAGCACCTCCGGGAATACCGAAAACCACCTCCACTCCCTCTCTGTGTAAACACTCAACTAAAATTTCAGTTCCACTTAATTTCACATTAATTCCTCCTTTCCTAAAGTTCTCTTGTGTTTTTATTAACAAAATTCTGATATTCAGGTATCTATATATAAAAATAGACCCCGGGATAGATCCTTTATAATTAATACTGGGACCTATCCGCTGGGGTCTTTTTTACCCACGGTGTAATACGCTTTATTTAAAACATATTTTATGCCACTCGGTCCAGACTTTTATATTAAAACGGAACCCTAGGCATACTCCCAAAAATAAAAAAATCCTTCATCCTACTTTAATTGTATTAACTAAAATAGGGACGAAGGATTCGTGGTACCACCCTAATTCGATAAAGAAAGCGATATTTCTTTATGCTGCTTAATTGGGTTATAACGCATCAAAGATGCGAACAGGCTAAATCGAAAGCCTTTGGCTGAGAGAAGCGATATTCAACAAAGGAGAACTACCAGCTCACACCATTACCTGGCTCTCTTTAGTTCTTTATTTTGCTTACTGTCTTCTGTGTAAATTGGACTATATTAAATTTC
>JAQVGY010000066.1 GCA_028696495.1 Atribacterota bacterium | reverse complement strand
CCGCTGCTAACAAAAATGCGCATACTAAAAATACTACAGATATTTTCTTAATCATTATTGTTTTTCCTCCATTTATTTTTTATTTACCCTTGACAACCAAATTTGAATATTTTTAACAGTTCACCTCCTTGTTACAAAATTATTGCCTGATATTAAGTAACACATCTTTTCAGCAATAAAGTTGTATTAAATATCTTTAAAAGATAATTTAAGCGATACCAAGATAGGCAGACTTTATATGTTTATTCTTGGCCAATTTATCCGAACTATCCTCTATCACAATAGAACCACTCTCTAATACATAGCCGCGGTCAGCTATATCTAAGGCTACCTGAACATCCTGTTCCACTATAAGTATAGTGATATCCTGTTCTTCCCTTAATTTAACTATTGTCTCAACAAGATCATCTACTACAACAGGTGCCAGACCCAGTGAAAGTTCATCAATTATTAAAAGTGTGGGTTTGGACATAAGAGCACGACCGATAGCACACATCTGCTGTTCTCCACCAGATAGATTGCCAGCAAATTTTTTTCTATATCCCCTTAAGGGTTTAAACAGGTTATAGATAAAATCAAGGTCTTCTTGTATTTCATTTTTACTATATTTACGTTGAAAAGCTCCCATCAGTAGATTATCTTCAACTGTCAAACCAAAAAAGAGATGACGTCCTTCGGGTGCAAAGCCTATTCCCATCTTAATACGTTCCGGAGCAGGCAGATGTGTAATATTCTGGTTAGAATATTTTATTTCCCCTTTAAAAGGGGGTACCATCCCCACAATACATTTCAATAAGGTACTCTTACCAGCTCCATTTGCACCAATAACACAGACAATTTCTTTGCTTTTTAATTCAAAATTTATATCCCATAAGACCTGGATTGCCCCATAACCTGAATTTAAATCTTTAATCTCTAATAAATAATTGTTGTCCATCAGCTCTTAATAACCTCCTTGGCATATTTTTTACCCAGATAGGCTTCGATAACAGCAGGGTTGTCACATACCTCCGTTGGTGAACCTTCACAAATTTTCTGTCCATGATGTAGCACAATTATTCTATCAGAGATTCCCATTACAGCCTTCATTATATGCTCAATATAGACGATGGTTAATTGTTTTTCTGTTCTAATATTTTTAACCAATTCCATTGATTCTTCAACCTCAGAAGGATTTAGCCCGGCCATAACCTCATCCAGGAAAATGACCTCCGGGTCCATAGCTAAAACCCTGGCAAATTCCATTCTTTTTAAATCAGGTAGAGTAACATCACTCACTTTAAATTCTTTCTTTTTATCCAATCCTACTAATTCCATAATCTCATGGGCAGTTTTTTTGGCGTGATTTAAATCATTCTGTCTGTCGCTACGACCAAAAAGGGAGCCGACCAGGATGTTTTCTTCAACAGTCATTCCCTGTAATGGTTTTACTACCTGGTATGTTCTGGTTAGACCAATACGGGCAATCTGAAAAGGCTGCATCCTGCTTACATTGATACCTTTAAAATAGACTTCTCCCTCTGTTTTCCTCAATTCACCAGTAACCAGGTTGGTAATTGTTGTCTTCCCTGCACCATTAGGACCAATTAAACCGACAATTTCTCCCTTTCTTGCCTGAAAGCTGACTTTATCTACCGCTTTTAAGGCACCGAAATGCTTGCTTATTGACCTGACATCTAAAATGATATCATTATCAGCCATTGGTCACCTCCGCTTTTTTACTTAATTCAATTCTTCTATTCCTGATTTTATCGGTAATAGTTCCGATAACACCTCTGGGAACAAAAAATACTATTACTATAGTGGCAATACCTAATGCTGCCAGATGGTATTGCATAAAACCGCTCCAGGCTACTTCCGATACTGTTTCAACAATGAAAGCTCCAAAAATAGGACCTAATATAGTTCCTGCACCACCTATGAGCATCATTATTATAGAATTAGTTATAAACATCAGGTCAAATACTTCATCAGGGGCTATAAAGGACATCCAGTAACCATATATTCCACCGGCAATACTGGTAAACAGGGCAGCTATAGCCCAGGTAGTGACTTTGGTAAAAGTGGTATTTATTCCCATAGAATTAGCTGCGTCTTCGTTAGCTTTAATGCTTCTTATTCCATAACCAAATTTTGAATTCACAACAACATGCATAACCAGTGAAGTAATAACCATTAAGGAAAGCATTGCCAGATAAAAATATCTATAAACAACATCTGGTGAAGCCATGATAATTGGAAAAGTTGTTCCTCTCGCTCCTCCGGTTATTTCAGTTGCGTTTTGGACAACTGTCATTATTGCCCCATTCATACCAATGGTGGCAATGGCAAAATAATGCCCCCTCAATCTAAGTACTGGAAATCCTAAAATGATACTAACTATAATTGCCGATAAGCAAGCCATCGGTATTGCTATAAAAACAGGTAAGCCCAGCTTCATCAATATAGCACTCATATAAGCCCCTATGCCAAAAAACATAACATGACCAAAAGGCAGGTAACCCATATATCCAGACATCAAATTTATACACTGGGAAATAGTGGCATACATAAAAATTGCAGTAAAGATACGGATGTAGTATCCGGAAATAAAATTGGGCAAAAAAATAAAGATTATGACTGCAGCGATAATCAGGATTATATTCTTATTAAATTTATTATCATCTTGTGTTACCACTTGATTTTCACTTCCTTCCTAAATTAATAACATCTATAATGATGGCTAACCAAAGAATTTCTTTCCAATTAATCCATGTGGTCTGAGCAGTAATACCAGGACCATAATGACCAGACCAATAGCTTCCTGCCAGTGAGAGCCCACAAAGATTGCTCCTGATGTTTCCACAAAAGCTAACAATATTCCTCCTGCTGCCGCTCCCCAGATATTTCCCAATCCTCCTAAAATGGCAATAATAAAGACCCTGCCAATTATTACATCCATAACATGAGGAGAGAAACTATAAATGGTAGCCCACAAGGTTCCAGTTACTCCTCCCAGGGCAGTTCCAAGAGCAAAATTTATCAAATACATTTTCTGGTCATCAACACCTACTGCCATGGCACCCTCTTTGTCTAAGGCAACAGCCTGTATCCCCTTTCCTATTTTGGTATTGGTCATAAACTGATAGGTAAGATAAATAATCACACCCGCTACAAGGAAAGTTAGAAATTTAGTTAGAGGGAAAAAGGCACCTAAAAATTGGAAATTACTGCCGGCATAACTTACCCTGATAGTACGGTAATCAGCAGACCAGACCAGGAGTATTATATTTTCCACTATTAATCTGATGGCAAAAGTAACAATGAGAGTAAAGACGATTCCACCTTTGAGAAGTGGCTGAAGTGCAAAACGATATATGAAGGCACCTAATAAAAATAATAATGCCCCGGTAAAAAGCATGCTGATAAAGGGATCAATATGGAACATATTAAAGATGATTAAAGAGAGGTAAGACCCCAGTAATACCATAGCACCATAGGATAGATTAATAATACCACTTATTCCCCATTGTAAGGAGAATCCTATACCCATCAATGCATATAACCCTCCTAAAAGAAGAGCATTGACGAACATCTGTAGCCCCATATAATTCCTCCTTGAATTTTCGATTTTAACAGTATCTGTAAATATAATTTACTTTACCAATCCGATAATATCTCTTATTGATTTGTATTTTTTTCTTCTGAGATATTCTTCAATCCCTTTAATAACATTCAGCATTACATAAGGATTACTAAAATTAGCACTTCCTATCTGTACCGCACTTGCTCCTGCTAATAACATTTCCAGGGCATCTCTGGTACAGGTAACACCTCCTACTCCAATAACCGGTATTTTCACCCTCTGGGTAACTTCCCAGATCATCCGTACAATAATCGGCCTGATACCCGGACCGGATAATCCTCCTGCTTTATTTCCCAGCCTTGGTATCTGTTTTTCAATATCTATAGCCATACCCAGGAAAGTATTAGCGATAATGACAATATCTGCGCCTGCCTCTTCAGCTGTTAAAGCCATTTCGGTAATATCAGTAACATTGGGAGATAATTTTGCCATCACCACCTTCTCAGTATTTTTTTTAAGTTGGTATATTAAGTCTCCTAACACATCTTTATTTATTCCAAAATACAATCCATCATTTAGATTGGGGCAGGATAGGTTCAACTCTAAAGCTGAGATCTTCTTAAAACTATCCAATTTTTTTGCCAGTTGGCAAAAGTCAGCAATGGAATCTCCTACCATGCTTACAATAATGGGTACCTGAAAATCTTCTAATAAAGGCAGTATTTCCTCTTTAAAATATTTAAATCCTTCGGCAGGGATCCCTACTGCATTGAGCATTCCTCCTTCTGTTTCCCAGATACGGGGACCGGGGTTACCCATTCTTTTGTGTGAAGCAATACTTTTGGTAATAATGGCGCCTAAAGAGTTTAACTGTTCTTTGTTGAGCAGGGTATCCCTGATATCAAAAGTGCCTGAGGCAGGCATAACTGGATTCAATAAGTGCAGAGAACCTAAATTAATTGATAAATTAATCTTATCCTTCATTTAAAATTACCTCTTCCAGAGAAAAAACCGGTCCTTCTTTACAAACTCTTCGGTAACCATGAATAGTATTGATTACACAACCTTTACAGGCGCCTATACCGCACCCCATTCGCTCTTCCAGACTGACATAGGCTGCAAAGCGGTATTCTTTCTGTAATTCTTTGATATGTCTCGCCAACCTCTTCGAACCACAAACATACACTGCTTGAAAATCTACAGTATTGCCTTTAAGTAATTCTTCTAAAAGAAAAGTTACCTTCCCATCTGTTCCTTTCCAATCATCATCTGTGGTATAAAAAATGTGAGAAGAGAGGGGTTCCAGATTATCTTTACCCAATAATAATGTTTTTTCTCGGGCAGAAAGGAAACTATAAATTTCTATTCCCCTCTTTTTAGCTTCCAGGGCTAAAGGAAGCAGAGTGGCTATTCCTATTCCTCGTGCGACCAGAGCAATTCTCTTTGTATTTATAGGAAATGAAAAACCATTGCCACA
>JAQVGY010000065.1 GCA_028696495.1 Atribacterota bacterium | reverse complement strand
GCTTTTGCCCGAAATCTTGCTCAATGTATGATGTCTCAGTAAAAATAAGGAAATTGGCAACTGAAAAGCCATTATCATTATTATAAAAGAATAAATCACACTCATTTGGGAACTGGTTATTAAAATTATTCCCAAATGAGTGTGATTTATTAATTAATTTAAATAATGCCGGCATATAGAGTAAATAGTTTTTTAATATCAATTTTTACCAATTACTATTTATTTTAATAGAATTTTGTTATAATGAACAGGTTATAAAAAGTAAAGGGAGTTTGACTGAAGGTAACCATGAAAGAAAATAAAGTTGTTTTTGTGCCTTGTGAAACATATCAACAGGAGGATGTTAACTATGCCATCCAGGAGATGTTTAAAGAATTGGGCGGTTTGCAGCAATATATCCAGCCGGGGCAGAAAGTATTATTAAAAGTAAACCTGCTCATGAAAAAACCTCCGGAGGCGGCGGTTACCACACACCCTGCCCTGGTAGAGGCAATCGTTAATCAAATTCATACCCTTGGTGCCCAGGTTATCATAGCCGATAGTCCTGGCGGGCCTTTTACCAAACCCTGGTTAAAGGGGATATACCATGAAACCGGTATGGAAGATGTTGCAGTCAGAACAGGTGCACAATTAAACTGGAATTTTGAACAGGAAGATTTCTCCAATCCGGAAGGAGAAATCTTAAAACACATTACTTTAGCCAGGGTGGTTAAAGAAGCAGATGTGGTTATTTCGCTGGCAAAGCTAAAAACACATGGTTTTACCATCTATACCGGTGCGGTAAAGAATCTGTTTGGCACTATCCCAGGCCTCCTGAAAGCTGAATATCATTTACGGCTGAGTGATATTAGAGATTTTTCCAATATGCTGGTCGATGTGGCTCAATTCGTAAAACCACAATTGAATATTATGGATGCGGTAATAGCAATGGAAGGTGCCGGGCCATCTGCCGGTGATCCAAAAAAGGTTGGACTCCTGGCTGCCTCAGCCAATCCCCATGCCCTTGACTTAGCCTGTTGTTATCTCATTGGTATTGACCCTAAACGGATATTTACTTTACAGAAGGCTATAGATAGAGGGCTGATACCAGATAATATTCAGGAACTTAATATTAAAGGTATAGACAGAGAAGACTTTAAGCCAATCCCCTTTAAAGTGCCTGTAACATCACATAGCAGACATCTTCCTATACCATTGCCTACCCGCCTGGATAACTTTTTTTATAAGATATTACGCCCCTATCCCTATTTTGTACATGATAAATGTGTTGGATGTAGTATATGTGCCCGAAATTGTCCTGCAAAATGTATTGAAATGGTTGATAATAGGCCACAGGCTGATCTTTCCCGTTGTATTCGCTGCTTTTGCTGTCAGGAATTATGCTCATACCAGGCAGTAGAAATCAAACGTGGAAAATTATCAAAACTGATATTCAAATGATTTGTATCTTCTATTTTCATTGCCTGCCAGGAAACCTCACTTTATTAAATAATTTTTTAATTTATTCTTTTTAAAATATCTTAATCTCTTGCTTTATTTTATATTAGTGTTACAATTATTAAATACGTAACACTAATTTATAAAAAGGAGTATGCCGTGTTTGATAAAAAGAAGGTCTTTCTTGTTTTTTGGATTTTTTTATTTCTCGGTATCTTTATGATTTCCAGCTGGGCATCTGAAATACAGATAACTGATATTCTCGGTCGGGAAGTATCTGTACCACGAGAAATAAACCGAATTCTGGCTGTGGGATGCTCGCTGAGAGAGGTGCTCTCTTTTGATGTGGCAGACAAAATCGTTGGAATTGAATATCGGGAGAAGGCTAAAACAGATGAAAAAGGAGCTCCACAGGGTTCAGACCTATCTTATATGCTCGCCTTTCCCGAATTATATGAGCTGCCTGTAGTCAATGTTGGAGTGGGTGGAAGTGAATTTAATCATGAAATGATTATACAATTGAATCCTGATATTATATTTTACGGGGTAAGTGATATTAGAAATGTAGATGATTTACAGAATAAGACCAGGATACCGGTTATTACCGTATATTACAACGCTATTGGAACTCCTAAACAGGATGAGATGTTTTATCAATCCCTCAGGGTTATAGGCAAAGCTCTGGACAGAGAAGTTAGAGCTGAGGAGTTAATCGATATGATTGAGAGCTACATCTATGACATCGGTAATAGAACCAGCAGTATTCCGGATGAACAAATAAAGACCGCTTATATTGCAGGAAGG
Organism: Atribacterota bacterium; assembly: GCA_028696495.1. Classification (GTDB taxonomy): domain Bacteria; phylum Atribacterota; class Phoenicimicrobiia; order Phoenicimicrobiales; family Stramentimicrobiaceae; genus Stramentimicrobium. The sequence continues at coordinate 2,891 of JAQVGY010000065.1, read as the reverse complement.
GCTTTCTTTGGCTCCCAGGGAATCACGGGAACAGACCCGCAGTGGCCGCCCTTTAATTGGACAAATGTCCGAAATGTTGCCCATGAGCTATCTGAGATGAGTTCTGGTGTTAATATAGATAAAGAGGCATTGATTGCCTGGGACCCGGAGGCAATTTTTATATCCCCTGTCTCTCCCTCTATCATAGAAAACGAATTAAAAAGCTCTCCTTATAAGGAGCTTAACGCGGTTAAAGGAAATAGAGTTTATTATATCTTGCCTTTTTGCTGGTATTCCTATAACAAAGAAAATGCAATTGTCGATGCCTATTATGTTGGAAAAATATTATATCCTGAGCTATTTCAGGATATTGACCTGGATAAGAAAGGTGTGGAGATATTCAGTAAATTTTATGGAGTTGGTGGCGAAAAGGCTTATTATGCCATAAAAGATAGATTTAACGCCTTCAGACAGGAATAAGAACAGGTTGAAAATAATAATAATTGAAAAAAACCGTGGATGAAAATTTAATACAGGAATATATTAAACTGAATAAAAGGAAAATCCTGATAGGAGGAATACTGTTAATCTTTCTGTTCCTATTTGGCCTTATTTCTCTCACTATTGGCGGCTACAAACTGACAATATCCGAAATCTATCAAGGTTTAACAGGCAAAGGTACCGGTTCGGCAGAACTTATTATCTGGAATGTTCGTCTTCCCAGAATATTAGCAGCTCTTATTGCCGGTATTTCACTATCAGTTTCCGGAGCAGTGATGCAAAGCACATTGAGAAATCCACTGGCTTCTCCCTATACTATAGGAATATCCCATGGGGCAATGTTTGGAGCTGCCTTTGCCATTATTCTATTTGGCATAGGCGGAGCAGAAAGCAGCGGTAAGATATTTATAAACAGTCCTTATCTGGTAACTATCTTTGCTTTTCTGGGCTCTCTAATTGCTGTGTCTGTTATTCTCTTATTGGCAAAATTAAAAAGTTTTGCTCCGGAGGCTATTGTACTTACCGGAGTGGCTATGAGCTCCCTATTCACCGCCGGTACTATGATTATGCAGTATTTCGCCAATGATTTACAACTGGCAGCAATGGTCTACTGGACTTTCGGAGATTTGGGAAGACCGAATTGGTCAGAAGTTGCTATTATGTCCACCCTTATGGTTTTTTCTTTTGGATATTTTATTTACCATCGCTGGGATTACAATGCCTTAGAGAGTGGTGAGGAGAGTGCCAGGTCATTGGGAGTAAATACTGAAAAGGTTAGATTATTGGGAATGCTGGTTGCCTCTCTTCTCGTTTCAGTCAATGTCGCCTTTCTGGGTATTATAGGTTTTGTGGGGTTAATCTGCCCCCATCTGGTGAGGATACTGATTGGCGGAGATAACCGTTTTGTAATCCCTATCTCTGCCCTGGCAGGAGCATTATTATTACTCATTTCTGATACTGTTGCCCGTACTATTATTTCACCTATTGTTCTGCCAGTGGGAATATTAACCTCTTTTATGGGTGCTCCAGTCTTTCTTTACTTACTCACCAAGAGGTATAGGTGATACAAGTAACTTTTGTAAAATATTTAAGTCATAGATAAATTTTTGGTGTAGTTTTTTAAACTGACCTGTTTTCTGGAAAAATATATACTTATTCTATTAAAGATGTAGAATTAAAAAGAAAAATGAGGGTGATTGCCAATGATTCTTTCTGTAGATGGAATTGAATTTTCTTATCCTGGCAAAACAGTCTTAAAAAATATAAAGTTCACTGTCAACAAAGGAGAAGTTGTTTCGGTACTGGGTGTTAATGGAGCCGGAAAATCTACCCTGTTAAGATGTATCAACAGGATACTAAAGCCACAAAAAGGGACTGTATTAATCGACAAATTTGATATAGGGCAGTTAAATGAAGTAGAGGTCGCCCAAAAAATAGCCTATGTTCCTCAAAACACCAATGGCAATCATTATATGACAGTCTTTGACACAGTCCTTCTGGGTAGAAAGCCATATATTAAATGGGAAGCATCAAAAGCAGATTTAGAAATCACCGGTGATATTTTAAAACTAATGAAATTAGAAAAATACGCATTGCGCAATAGCAATGAATTAAGTGGTGGAGAATTACAAAAAGTAATCATTGCCAGGGCGCTGGTTCAAAAGCCTCAGGTCCTCTTATTGGATGAACCGGCAAACAATCTCGACTTAAAAAACCAGCTGGAAGTTATGAAAATTATCAGAAACATTTCCAGGACTCAAAACATCTCCTCTATTGTGGTCATGCATGATTTAAATTTGACTTTAAGATTTTCTGATAAGTTTATTTTGTTAAAAGATGGAAAGATATTTTCAGAAGGAGACAGCAGAATAATCAACACCCAAAATATTAAGGAAATCTTTAATGTAGATGCATATGTTGATAACTATAACGGTATTCCCATTGTAGTATTAGTATAACTTTTAATAAAATATTTTTGTATTAAAATAAGATTTAATAATCCATTTTTTAGCATTTCTATTTTTTTGAAATCACTTTAACAAAAATATTGACTTGACAGAACCGTTAACAAAATATTATATTAATTAAAATAGAACATTAAAAATTAAATAGAGTTTTTGTACAAATAGCAATTATGGTTCAGAAATGATTAAAAAGGAAAACGGTGTAAAACCGTTGCTGTTGTCGCATCTGTAACCAGCAAGAATCCCGGCATTATTCACTGCCCATCAGGTGGGAAGGATAATGTCAAATGGGGCTGGGAGCCAGAAGACTTACCATAATTGACTGCTTGGAAAAACCTCCGACATAGAGGGAAAGCATAAAAAAATATTTTTTATAAAGCCTATTAAGCTGCCTTCTTAAAAAAGGAGGCAGCTTTTTTTATTTCAAAAAAGAAGGAGGGATATCAC
>JAQVGY010000064.1 GCA_028696495.1 Atribacterota bacterium | reverse complement strand
GTAATTATTTCCTGGAAGCTCATGATTTCTCCACAGTATAGCCTAAAACAGCTAAAGAAAGCGATTGCAAATGACAATTTAGTAGCTTTCGATAAATATGTAGATTTGGACAGGACTATAGACCAGGCTATAGATCAAATCTGGCAATATTTTAGTAACCCGGTATCAGAAAATGGAAAGAGCAGATGGGTTAATGTCCGGAATGAAATAGGATACAGTCTCCTTTCAATGGCGAAACCAAATTTGAAAGAGATTATAAAAAAAGAAGTCTACAATCATATTATTTCAGAAGAATTGTCAGAAGATAAATCTGAAGAGGATAATAATTTATCTAATTTACTTATGAGAATGGTCCATGAAAGGATAAACCCAAAAGATTGGGAATATCAATCAATTAATTATGCTACAACAAGTGGCGATATTGCTTTCTTGGGATTAACTTACTATGATCAATCGAGAGATGCTAATTTTATAGTTGAAGTAATGATGAGAAATATGAAAGGATACTGGCAGATTGTTGAAATCACCAATATTGCGCAATTGCTCAACATATTTTATAATACTGCAATTCCGTAAATAGCAGCATTATAGAATAGATTTAGTGTTTTTAGTTTATAATAGTAGAAAAATAAATAATATATAAGGAACATTTTAAATTCAAAAATTCTTTGCTAAAAACCAAAAACTTAAAACTAATGACTTTAATATTTAAACTAACGACCAAATACCAACGCAACGACCAGTGGCTGATTTAACGCATAACGCACAATGAATTTACGGTATATTTATGAAAAAGTTTTAAAAAAAGAGAGGTAAGTTCTAAATGAATGTTTTAGAAATAAAAAAAATCCTTGGAGAAGAGTCTGATTACCTGTTGTCACATAAATGCCAGACAATTTCAAAAGATTTGCTGCATCTGCCTGAACCAGATTTTGTAGAGAATATCTTTAATATCTCGGACCGCTCATTACAGGTAAGGCAAAATTTAAAGGCCTTATTTAATCATGGGCGACTTAAAGGAACCGGATATCTCTCCATTTTGCCGGTAGATCAGGGTATAGAGCATTCTGCAGGTGCCTCTTTTGCCCCTAATCCAATTTATTTTGATCCGGAGAATATTGTCAAATTAGCTATTGAAGGCGGTTGTAATGGAGTTGCCTCAACGTTGGGTGTTCTGGGCATTGTCTCCAGAAAGTATGCTGATAAGATACCTTTTATTGTAAAGTTAAACCATAATGATTTACTTTCTTATCCCAATCATTATGATCAGAGGATGTTTGCCACAGTAGAGCAAGCCTATGATATGGGTGCCCTTGGAGTTGGTGCTACCATTTATTTTGGTTCTGAAGAATCAAGACGACAGATTGAAGAGGTATCTCTTGCCTTCAGCCAGGCACATCAGCTGGGAATGTTTACTGTATTGTGGTGCTATCTTAGAAATGCCGCATTTAAAAAAGAGGATGTTGATTACCATAATTCAGCAGATTTAACCGGTCAAGCCAACCACTTAGGAGTCACTATCGAGGCTGACCTTATTAAACAAAAACAGCCAACTAACAATGGTGGCTACCTGGCTTTAAAATTTGGCAAAACAAGTCCTTTGGTCTATGAAAAATTGACTTCTGACCACCCTATTGATCTCACTCGCTATCAGGTAATTAATTGTTATATGGGGAGAATTGGTTTAATCAATTCTGGAGGACCTTCCGGGAAAAATGACTTACAACAGGTGGTAAAAACTGCTGTTATCAATAAGAGAGCAGGGGGCGCGGGTGTCATTTCGGGAAGAAAGACATTCCAAAAACCGATGGAAGAAGGTATTAAGATATTCCACGCCATTCAGGATGTATACTTATGCCCGGAAATAACAGTTGCTTAGAAGGATGATTTTTTTGCTAATTCTTTTAAGAAAGAACGAACTTCAATTGAAGAATGGATATTATACTTTGATTGAGACATACCGGAACCAACTTTAATTGAGTATGCCCAGGCAGGAAGATGTGCAAATGTTTCTTCATCAGTCCAATCATCCCCAATTGCCATTATAAAATCCCATTTCTTTTCCGATATCCATTGATAGGCGGTTATTCCTTTATTGATTCCTGCTGCCTTTATTTCTATAACTCTTCCTCCATGGTTTACTTCTAAATCGAGATTAGAAGTTAAATAGGTGAGAGAATCCATCAATTCTAAAGCCCGTGTACGGCCAAAAGCCGGTTCTGTTTTAATATAGTGCCAGACCAGCGAGTATTCTTTTTCTTGAATAAAAGAACCGGGTGTTCGATTGGTATACAATTCTAAAATTGGTCTAATCTGTTCTTTCCATTCTTTCTTCAGTGGCTCAATGGTTTTCCAGTTATCCGAACCCTTTTTTAACCAGGCTCCATGTTCGGCAATTAAATCTACCGGGACATCCTTAAACCATTTTTCTAAGATATTTTTTTCTCTGCCGCTGACAATAACAACTCTGTTTTTAGCATCCTGGCAAAGTAATTGGATAGTACCCAGCACATCTGTTGATGGGGCGGCCTGTTTAAATTTATAATGATAGGGTACAAGGGTGCCATCATAATCAATTAAAAACAGACGATGGAAGCTTTGTTGATAATCTTTAATTATTTTTAATCTGTTCTTAGGTGACAGGTACTTAGCGGCAAGATTTTTCTGTTCATCTTTAATTTTGATTAGATTTTCCTTAAAATCATCTGCCCATTTCTTTACATCATAATTTTTTAAACGTTTCTGTAAGGATAAAATTCTCTTCTGTTGCTCTTGTTCATCCATATTTAAGGCATATTTTAAAGTCCATGAGATCTGTGTTCTATTATTAGGATTAACAATAAGTGACTCTCCCATTTCACTGGCAGCTCCTGCCATTTCACTTAAGATAAGTATTCCCAGAGAATCTTTTTTAGTAGCGATATATTCTTTGGCGACTAAGTTCATACCATCTTTGAGAGGAGTGATTAAGGCAATATCACTGATATAATAGAGCGCAGTTAATTCAGGAAAAGGTAATGAACGATATAAATACCAGATTGGTGACCAGCCCAATGTTCCATATTGTCCATTAATATAGCCGATCTTCTCATCAATCTGTTGCTTTAGCTTCTTATATTGCGTAACAGTGGTGCGGGAAGGAACGGCTACCAGAATCATAATTACTTTTTCCCAATATTCCGGGTTATCTTCCAGGAAAGTAGCAAAAGCTTTTAATCTTTCCAGTATACCTTTTGTATAATCCAAACGGTCAACAGAAATTATTACTTTATAATTTTTTACTTTATCTCTTATTTTTTTTATCTCTTTTTTTGTTTTATATTGTTCGGAGGTGTTATAGAATCGGTCAAAATCAATCCCCATGGGGAAAGAGTCAACCTTTATTATTCGATTTTGATAATTGATGAAACCCAACCTATTTTCATATCCACGTAAGCGAAGAACTGAGTCAAGAAAATTTCTTACATAATCATAGGTATGAAAACCAATCAGGTCGGCACCCATCACTCCTTCCAGCATCTCATTCCGCCATGGCAGCAGACGGAAGATTTCCACCGGAGGGAAGGGGATATGCAGGAAGAAGCCAATAGTCAATCCCGGAATCCTTTTCCTCAGGAGATATGGTAATAATATAAGATGATAATCATGAATCCAAATAATGTCATCAGGCTTAATTATTTCTAACACAGTTTGACAAAAAATCTGATTTACTCGCCGATAGGAGTCCCATAATTGGTTTTCATATTCCGTATATTGGGTAAAACAATGGAACAAAGACCAGATAGTCTTATTACAAAAACCGTTGTAATAATCTTCAACCTGAGATTGTGATAAGAAGACCGGATAGTAGCCCATTGCAGTCATTTTTGTTTGTAAACTGTCTTTGTCCCCATTATTGAGCTGCTCATTGGCTATACCAGGCCAGCCAATCCACAGGCGTTCATTTTTTTCCTGCAAAGTTGACATACCTGTTGCCAGGCCACCGGCACTCTGTTCGAAAACCAGTCCATTCTTATTCTTTTTAATTGTGATAGGAAGACGGTTGGAAATTATAATTATTCGGGACATGATAAAAATACCTTTAAAAAATTTTTTATAAAATTTATTTAGACTGTTTATGTCTTTATTTTAGCATAATTTTCATCTAAATTGTAATAAGAGGATTATTAGTTTTATCTCAGACATGGTAATTGTGGTAACAATTCAGAATAAAGATTTAGTTTTGAAACCAGGAAATATACAGAAAAAGGAAAGTAAAAAAATAGGTTAAAAAGATTTGTTGGAATTACAAATCGAAGATATATAGTAATGGTATTATGGGAAATAGGGAGCAGCTGCCGGCTTGCACAAAATTATATTTTATGATAGTATGAAATCCAAAGTACAAGACATTGATATATTTTTCCTACAGATAATCCCAGACAAAAAACAATTACTATTTAAAAATATCTTAAAAAGAAAGGAGGGGAGACAGCTTACACCAATTTTGTTGTTTTGGTTAATATGGTAAATTTGTTAAAATAAGGAGGTTATATACCTTGAAGAAGTATAGTTCTTTTTTAGTAGTAATGTTTCTGTTGTTGTTTGGTGTTACTACTGCTTTTGGACAGAGTGTTACTGTAATGGCAGTATGGACTGGGGCTGAGGCTGATGCTTTTCTCAAAATGGTAGCACCGTTTGAAGAAGAGACCGGTATCAAAGTTGAGTTTACCGGTACCCGTGATTTGCCTACTATTCTTACTACCAGGGTTGAGGCAGGGAACCCCCCTGATGTTTCAGTTATGCCCAATCCGGGGCAAATGCAGGAATTTGCCAGAGATGGTAAATTAATCGATCTCTCTACTTTTATGGATATGGGTGCCTTGAAATCTGATTATTCTGATGCCTGGCTGGATTTAGGTTCATACCAGGGCAAAATACATGCAATTTTTATCTCAGCAGATTTAAAGAGTCTGGTCTGGTATAACCCAAAAGCATTTGCTGCAGCTGGTTATGCTATACCTGGTACCTGGGATGAGCTTATGACGCTTTCTGATAAGATGATTGCCGATGGGAATACGCCCTGGGCAATTGGCTTAGAATCAGGAGCAGCCAGTGGATGGCCTGGCACTGACTGGATCGAAGATATTATGCTTCGCATTGCTTCCCCGGAAACCTATGACGCCTGGGTTGATCACAAGATAGCCT
>JAQVGY010000063.1 GCA_028696495.1 Atribacterota bacterium | reverse complement strand
GACCCTATTTATTGTGTTGAGAAGATGAAAAAGATAAATTGTTTGTGTATAAAAGGAAATCATGAAGGTGCCATAACCGGAGAATTAGATTTATATTATTTTAATGAGTATGCAAAACAATCTCTTGAGTGGACAATGAAGCAACTAAGGCAACAGGAGCTTCACTACATCCATGGTTTGCCAAAAAAGGTTGATATTGCTAAGGATATACTGGGTGTACATGGCAGTCCCCGCCAACCTCTGTGGGAATACATTCTGGATGAGCAGACCGCAGAAGAAATATTTAACAAATTTGATTTTAAAATATATTTTATCGGACATAGTCATGTCCCGGGATATTTTACCTTTCATCGTAAAAACAGGATAATAAAGTATTTTGAGGCAACGGCAGGAGCAGACCTTGTCTTAGATAATAAGCATAGTTATATTGTAAACTGTGGAAGCGTTGGCCAGCCCCGAGATGGCAATCCCCGGGCGAGCTATGTCTTATATGATTCTGAAAAGGGTACTATCTATATAAAACGGGTTAGTTATCCTATCAATACAGCTCAGAAAAAAATTATTAAAGCCAATCTTCCCAATTTTTTAGCAGAGCGATTGGCATTAGGAATTTAATAATATATTATATAGAATGCAGGGTGATAATAATGGCTCAGGAAGCAATGTTTTATAAGAAATTAGAGAATGATAAGGTACAATGTTTACTTTGTTCCCATTATTGTACAATTTCATCGGGCAAGAGGGGTATTTGCCGGGTAAGAGAAAACCAGGAAGGTATCTTATACAGTTTGAACTATAGAAAATTGATTGCTGCAAACATAGACCCTATTGAGAAAAAGCCTTTATTCCATTTTTATCCTGGCTCTCAATCCTATTCCATTGCCGCTATGGGGTGTAATTTTCGTTGTTTGCATTGTCAGAACTGGTCTATTTCTCAACCCGAAAGAGATGTTATAGAGGGACAGGTAGTTTCACCAGAAAAAGTAGTACAAAACGCACTAAATAGTGGATGTTTGTCCATTTCCTATACTTATACCGAGCCAACTATCTATTTTGAAACCGCTTTTGAAATTTCACAGCTTGCCAGACAGAAAGGGCTGAAGAATGTTTTTGTTACCAATGGCTATATAAGTCCGGATGCCCTCAATAATTTTGCTCCATATCTGGATGCTGCTAATATTGATTTAAAGGCGATGAGTGACTCATTTTATCGAGAGGTCTGTGGTGCTAAGTTAAAACCGGTCTTAGATAGAATCAAGCAATACTATGAGTTGGGAATCTGGATTGAAATAACCACCTTAATTATTCCCGGATATAATGATAAAGATGATGAATTAGAGGCAATTGCTCAATTTATTGCTGATATTGATAGAGAAATTCCCTGGCATATTTCTGCTTTTTATCCAACTTATAAATTAGATAATGTTCCACCTACTCCAGTATCTGCTTTGCAAAGGGCCTATCAAATTGGGCGTGACAGGGGATTGCGCTATGTATATGAGGGAAATGTGGGGCAGGGCGAGAATACCGATTGCCCCTCTTGTGGTAAGACTGTAATTAAAAGACAATATTTTTCTGCAGAGAATAGGATAAAAGATGGTAAATGTCCTTTCTGTGGAGAAAAAATTCACGGTATCGGAATGTAACAAAAAAATAGTAACAGTAAAGGTATATTCATCATAAATATACTCAAAATATAAAAGATTATTAGAACCGTTATTCTGAAAAATCTTTAATTTACATATTCATGTTTTAACAGAAAATTAATTTTTTCAATTTCTAACTTACCTCCCATAACCATTATTCTGGCGACATAATCAAAATCCACTTCCTTATCAGCATATACTTCGATACTATCATGACTACCATGAAATCCTCCGATATTTTCTTTTAAATAAGATGGCAATACATCCCAGGGAATGTGTTCCTTTTCCGTGTAAACCATTCCATTTTTGTCTAAAAATAGAATAACAGAATCCTTTGTCTCTCGGTTTAACAGCTCGTCTGATTGAGGAAGACGAATTGTAGCTTTAATTTCATTTGTATCTAAGGTTGAAGCAACAATGAAGAAAAGAAGCAGAAGGAATATTATGTCGACAAGGGAGGCAATGTTTATTTCCATATCATCAGATTTTCTAATTTTGTATTTACGCATCCCTGTTACCCAATTTTTGAATAAAATGAATTAATTCTAATTCTCTTTTTTCAGTATGTTTAACCACATTTTCTATTTTATTCATGAAATAGTAGTAAGCAGCAAAAGCTGGGATATATAAACTTAGACCAAAAGCGGTAGTAATTAATGCCTCAGATATACCCTGGGCTAATTGCTGTGATTCAATATTTAGAGATAGAAAATGGAATGTTTTTATCATACCGGTAACTGTTCCCAGCAATCCTAAAGAAGGGCTTGTCTTTGCGATAAAATGGAGCATTGCAAGATTTTTCTCCATTCTGGGGAACACGAGCAGCTTTGATTCCTCCATAGCCCTTTCCATCTCGACATAACCTTCTTTCCAAACTTTAATTCCGTTGTACAGTACATGGTACATAGGATTATGAGCCTTTTTTAAAATATTGACTGCTTCTTCGGGCTTCCCCTCTCTCAGATTCTCTTTAATCTGAAGTATAATATTTTCTGGGATATTATTTTTAATTCTAATAAAATAAAGAAAACGTTCTATAACTATAGCAAAGGCAATAACAGATAGAGCCAGAAGGGGATAAATTACAATACCCCCCTGCTCGATTAATACTCTCATTTCTTATCCTCTTTCCAGGTTTATTTTAGTTTAAAAACTACAGGGATAAATACCCAGCTAAGTCTTTTTTCATTACTATAATAGGCTGGTTTAAATTTCCATTTTAAGATAGCCTCAATAGCATTCTGATCGAAACTTTGATAGCCAGAAGAGGTGTCTATTAAAATTTCTATCACATCCCCCTCTTTATCGATCAATGCTTTTATTTGTACTTTTCCCTCAATGCCTCTACGCCTTAAATTATTGGGATATGCTGGTGGATAATAGGAAATAACTTCCGGTGCAATTATGGATTTATCCACTAAATCAATTTTTGTTAAATCAAGAGGGGAATCTTCTTGAATCGAATTTGTTCCTGCTTCCTTCAGGAGAGGTGTTTCCTGATTAATAATTTCCAGGGATTGTTCTGTATTTTGGTAATTTTCTTTTTTATCTAAAGCTCTAACAAGATTCTCATATACATTCTCTGTATCCTGTTTTTTTTCTTTATTATCCTGCTCATCTATCTTACTATTATGAGAAGATGTATGTTCAACAACAACTTCTTTTGTTTCTAATAAGCCTTGTTCCGTATCATAAGTTTTATCTTTAATAATATTTTCTGTTTGAATATCCTCCTGCTCAAAAACAACCTCTTCTGTTGAGATTGTTTCAGAGTAGTAGGTAGGTTCATTTAAATATATATCACTATCTTCTTTTCCAACAGGCAAAGAAAGGGAATCAGATTTAAGAAATTTTATACTGGCAGAAAGAACTATCTCTCTTTTTTCTTCCTGAGATTGCCAACTGACTGAGATATTAGAAAAAAGCGTGATAGCCCAATAGTGAAATAAGGAAGAAATTATTAATGCTATGATAAATATTCTATTTTCCATTCTCTATTTTTCTTGAGCAAATAAAAGGGATGAACAGATTAAGAATAGCCCATCCCTTTTATAATTATTTTTAAAATTCTGTACTGATTCCTAATAAATAGGTTCTCCCCTGGATGGGATATCCGCTAACCAGTTCTGGTTTTTGATCAAATAGATTCTTGATAGAAAAACTTAAATTAACTTTTTTATTTTTTTCTTTTCCTAAGGTAAAATCCCTGGCAATATTGGCATCAAACAAATAATAACTTTCTAAATTATCCGGCCTTCCGGCAACCATATATCCATCCAGATTAATTACAAAATCATCCTTATTTTTTCCAAATTGATTAAAATAAGTTAAACCAAGTCCATATTTATGTTTTGGTTTTAATTGGGTACCTATTTCAAGATCAATAGCATTTAAATATGTATAATTCAGGTTAGCTGTTAAATGGTTATTAAATTCTTTACGTGTGATAATTTCTAATCCTTCTACACGTGCAGAGCTGATATTAGATGGCCGCCATACTCCCTCAGAATCAGCAGCCCAATTGATTAAATCACGTACATTCTTTCTAAAGATATTCAGCTCAGCCTGTGTATCACCTTTTTCATTTATAAAACGCATTCCAGCTTCATAAGCCCAGGCTATTTCCGGTAACAGATTGGGGTTTCCACCAACAAAACCATCTTCTGGCCAATAGAGGTCGTCATAGGTAGGTGCCCTATAGGCACGACCAACAGAGGCATGGAGGCTAAGATCGTTTCGCAGGTTATAGGTAAGCCCAATTCTGGGATTGAATTGCCCATCGAATAATTGGTTATAATCATAACGGAGACCTGCAGTAATTGACCAATTTTCTTCCAGTTGCCATACGTCCTGAATAAAGACTGCACCAAGTAAATTCTGATGTTTCCCAATATCGGTACTGTCTACCCGGTTATAGCCGATATCCCCACCCCAGGTCAAAGTATGTTCACTATCAGATTCTTCTTTATTTCCCAAAACGAAATCATAATAAGTACTATCAAAGGAAATTCCGATAGTATGGTTTTTATGGATAGAAGCACCGGTATATCCCCATTCATCTGGATTATCATAACAGAGTTGATGAAAATCATACCAGGCCATAATATTGAAATCCCTATTCTCTTCCTTTTTCTGCCATTTCGTATTCACATTGAAATTACGGTCATCCTGTCTGGCATTAGGGGAGGGGAAGTCCATTGACCCGGGTATACCCCTCTGGTGATCATGGAAGCGGATAGTGAAATCCAGGTCAGTCTGAGAGTCAATCTCTTTGGAGATCTTGCCCATCAAGGACAATTTATTTAACTCGCTGTTTTAGCGCTCACCTTCTGTCTTGTAATACTCTCCGGTAAAGAAATAGACAAGGTCATCACTTCTATTTTGATATGAAGCCTGGTATTTTTGGGTATGATAATTTCCATAATTGATTTCTACTGTTCCTTTTTTGTCCCCACCTTTTTTAGTAATAATATTAATTACACCACCCAGGGCATTTGCTCCATAGAGGGCAGAGGCAGGTCCCCGGTATATTTCAATCCTTTCTATCATATCTGC
>JAQVGY010000062.1 GCA_028696495.1 Atribacterota bacterium | reverse complement strand
GGATTGGTTAAGTCTGGACGGTATACTGTAGAACAGATTGTTGCTATTACCTTCACCCGCAAAGCTGCTTTTGAGCTCAAAGAGCGATTCCAACAAGAGATTGAGGCAGAACTTGAAGAGTTAAATAACCCAGAAGAAAAGAACCTTCTTTTCCAAGCCATAGCAAATATTGAACAATGTTATATAGGTACTATTCACTCTTTTTGTGCCAGGATGCTCAGAGAGAGACCTATCGAGGCAGGGTTAGACCCTGCCTTCGGAGAGCTGGATGAAGTTGACAATTTTCTATTTATGGAACAAGCCTGGGAAGAGTATCTGGCTAATCTAAAGACAGAGGATACTGAGCGATTTCAGAATTTAGCAGTCTTAGGAATTCAGGTACAGGATTTGAAAGAAAGTTTCAAAAGAATTTGTCAGTACCCTGAAGCAGAGCTCGTTCATGAAAAAATAGATAACCCGCAACTGGACTCTACTATGAATAAATTATTTTCATTTTGTGATGAAGCAAGTGCATATATTCCGGAACATGAACCGGAAAAAGGATATGATTCAGCCCAACAGGCAATTCTTCTGGTACAAAAATTAAAAACATTTCCGCCTTATATAGAAAAAGATTTTTACAAGATTATTCTGCTGGATTTATTCTGTAAGGATTTTACTAAATCGGGAGGGATTGTTCTCAAACGCTGGCTATCAAAAGAAAAAGCCAAAGAATATCGAGATATAGTTTTACCACAGCTCAAAGCAGAATATATCGAGCCGGCTATGGAAAGGTGGCGGGAATACTGTCATAGCTATATCATACATTTTATTGAACCGGCATTACATTATTTTGAAGGGCTAAAAGAAAAGAACTCTATACTCAACTTTCAGGATTTGTTATTAAAGACTGCCTCTCTTTTACGTAATAATCCAGATATCCGCTACTATTTTCAGCAGAAATACCGAACTATACTGGTAGATGAATTTCAGGATACTGACCCTATACAGGCAGAAATTATCTTCTATTTAACCGGTAAACAACTAAAAGAATATGATTGGAAAAAATTAACCCCTCGAGCAGGCAGGCTGTTTATCGTGGGTGACCCGCAACAATCTATTTACCATTTTCGGAGAGCCGATATAGCCGTTTATAAACTGGTTAAAAAACTTATTACAGAAAGTAATGGAAAGGTAATCAGACTGAATGCCAATTTCCGCTCCCTTCACTCTATAGGCCAATTTATCAATCCTCTTTTTCAAGGCTTATTCGGGGAAGGAGAAAGTGAATATCAAGCCGATTATTCCCCCATGCAAACTACCAGAGAAGATAAAAAAGGGTATTGTTCAGGTGTTTATCAATATATCATTGCTTCTGAGGGAGATAGGAAGAAGACAGTAGAGAATGATGCCAGGGCAATAGCTTTGCTGATTAGAGACTGGGTAGATAATAAATTAAAGGTATTACGCACTGAAGAAGAATTAAAACAGGGGAAAGATTATAGGATAGAGTACCGGGATTTTATGATTTTATTACGTTACAAAAGTGGTATAGAGACATATTCAAAAATATTGAACGAATATGGGATTCCTGTTACAGTATCGGGTTCTGCCTCCTTAAATGAATCACGGTATTTTCCTGAATTGTTAAAGTTATTACGATTGTTGGAAGCTCCTGAAAACCAGGTATTGCTGGCTGCAGTTCTACGCGGGATTTTTTATGGCTTTTCTGATGAGGAGCTCTACCTGTATAAGGTGGCTGGTGGTGATTTCAATCTCTTTTCAGAGCCACCTGCTGCTTTAGAGAATTATTTAAGACAAAAATTTTTTAATGCCTTCCAACAATTAAGGAATTATTATTCCTGGTGCTGGCAATATTCTCCGGTAGTTGTTCTGGAAAAAATCATGATTCAATCAGGATTATTACCTTATTTTTCTGGTGAAATAAATGAAAAGGAAGAAGGAAATGAATTCTTTTTCATTTTAGAATATCTGCGGGAATCAGAAATGAGAGATTACCTTACCTTTGATGGGATGGTAGAACACCTGAACAGGTTATGGCAGTCAGGGATAGAAGAAGAATTCAATATGAGGGTAGAGGAAAATGCAGTTCGATTAATGAATTTACATAAAGCCAAAGGATTAGAAGCACCTGTTATCTTTTTAGCAATTCCCTATCTCAACCATAAGCCGGAGCCGGATTATTATATTGAACGCCATTGTATTATCCCGAAAGGTCACTTTTTGGTTAAGAAATACAATTACTTTGGTAATGGGAAGATAATTGCTCAACCCAAAAAATGGAAAGATTATTGTCAGATAGAGTCTTCCTACCTGGATGCTGAAGAGAACCGTTTGCTCTACGTAGCAGCTACCAGGGCAAAGAATATGCTGGTAATTAGTAGCTTTGGTTCAGATTACCATAATAACAAGCAAAACCCCTGGCAGGCTCTACTAAGAGAGATTAAACCAGAGATGATTCTAAATATTCCGGAAGAAAGAGGAATTCAACCCTGTATAAGGAAAGAAAGCTATGGTTTGGAAGAATATGAAGCACACCGGGATAGAGCTGAACAGTTAAAAAAGAAGATAACTTTCAAGAATTATATAGTGCGAACTGCCTCAAGACAGGCAGAATTTTCGGAAACGGAGTTTCCTCTTATCCCTACTGTTGACAAAGGAGGTAAAAATTGGGGAAATGCAGTACACCAAATATTGGAATATGTGGCAAGAGGGGGAGTAGAGGACAGTCTGCTCAGGACTTATATTGCCAGTACTCTGGAAAAAAATAGTATTGCTCTATATCGCAAAGATGAACTGTATGGTATTGTACAAAAATTCAAGAATAGTGATTTATACCATAGAATGAAAAATGCACTACAAAGCTTTACAGAAGTACCTTTTAATCTGAAAATAATTTCTACTGACCCCCTATATTGGGAATTAATTCCAGTAGATAGGGAAGTTACGGAAGAAGATAAAAAGCCTCTTATAATAACCGGTACTATCGACCTTGTTTTCCAGGAAACAGACGGATGGGTGATAGTAGATTATAAGACCGATTGCCCGGTACAGGAAGATGATTATGTAAAATTGAGAAAGCTTTATGAGATGCAAATCTCAACATATAGTAGAATATGGGAGAAGATAGGCAAAGAAAAAGTAAAAGAAAGCATCATCTATTTTGTATCAGAATAAAATAGCCAGGAGATAACCCCCGGCTATTTTCTTTTTATTAAATTATTACTGGCATAGATAGTACTGATTTATATTAATATCAAACCTTAGCAAAACCCCGAATATTCTGATCTATAGTTAACCTGAAATCCTTTCCAAAAAAAAGAATCTTTATAGTCAATAATAAACGAGATTATACTTTCAGTCAGCTTTTTATCAATAATAAAATCTAAGCCATCTACCTTTAAATGGGTATCGTTATCATTGTGCTCATCCAGAGCAACGTTAAATTTGGGACCCCTTCAGCTAATACCGGTCATCACAACACGGATTTTTTTACCGGATTGCTCCTGCCCCTGCAGCATTTTTTTCAACTCTTCTTTTGCTTTATCTGTAATATTTATTTCCATTCTATTTTTCTCCTCATAATAATACTGGGATTGGTATTCGATTTAAACCGTACCTATTTGGAATTATATAATAACATGAAAAATAATAATGTCAACTATTGTGTTACCTGGAGGATTAGTGGGCTATTTAAAGGTTTTATACCATAACTGGTTAAATGAATTAGCAAAAAACAATGACCGTAATTGATAAAAATGTTATAATAAATTTTATTATTAAACGGGTAAATTTTTATTTTAATGTATGATTTTAAAGTATAATGCCTTAAAATAATTTTAAATTAATATAAAATCCAGTAAGGAAAAGAAATGAGATATTAGTATGAAAAAAAGACCTGTTTACCAGTCTATCATTATATTAACTTTGTTAATTTTATTTCTTAGCAATTATCCTATGTTGACTATTCTGGCAAGCGAGTTGGTAGATATTGTTCCAAAACTAGAACTGAAAGCTATCGCAGGAGTTTCCTTCACCCATCAATTAGATATTGATAATAGTAAAACCAAAGTAATTTTTATACTTACACATGCCCCTGAAGGAATTATCCTTGAAAGAACGACTGGAATGATAGAATGGACACCTACCCTGGAACAGGTAGGGAAACATAGGGTAGATATTGTAGCAATTGATGGTTTCTCCAAAAATAAACAAGAATTAACCGTCACGGTAGTCCCATCAGGGTTGAGTTCTATCGCCGTTATACCTGTAACAATGGATATAGAAGGTATAAACAATAGTAAAAACATAGAGTCAATTACTGCTCATTATACCGATGGTTCCAGTAAAATAATTGATAAAGCAAAATGCAATTTTCAATCTGAACAAACTAATGTTGCTACAGTAAATAATGGTGAAATTGTAGAAGCAAAAAATATTGGTACTACCACTATTACAGTAAGTTATACCGAGGAAGGTATAACAAAAAATGCAACCATAACTGTCAATGTTACACTTCCTGTTCTGCCTTCTTCTGGCGGCGGCTGACGGTTAAAAAAACAACGCTGATAGTTTATCAGGTAAAAAACTGAATAAAAAAGATTTATAAAAAAGAGAAATTAGGAAGAATAAAGATAAGCTATAAATTGACAACCGGTGTTATAATATTTTTATAATTAATTATTCATACACTAATTTCAAAGAATTTCTTTTTTAAAAGTTCTTATAATCGGGTATATTTATATATTGTTATAGTATTTAGTTAAAGAGAAGGAAGGAGGTGAAAATATGAAAAAAAGAACTGTCTATTTTTCAATAATTATTGGAATCCTGTTAACCTCTTTTTTAATTAGTGGTTGTGTACTGCCTTTCATGGGTAATGAGCCGGTAACAATTGTTTCGAAACCTAAGCTGGAAGCTGTTGTGGGTGTACCCTATAAATATCAGTTAGATATTGAGGATGACAGCAAGACTAAAGTTATATTTACACTGCCCGTTTATCCTGAGGGTATGACTATGGATGCCTCAACCGGATTGCTAATGTGGACCCCGACCCAGGAGCAGATAGGAAAGCATGATGTCATAATCAGAGTAAATGATGGTTGGTTTAAAGATGAACAGGAATTTACCATTACAGTAAGCCCTATTCAGCTGAAGTCCCTCACTGTTAAACCTGCCTCTATGTCTTTTACCAGTACTAATCTACCCAA
>JAQVGY010000061.1 GCA_028696495.1 Atribacterota bacterium | reverse complement strand
TTAATTGCCACTATAGATAGTCCTGATCAGGGAGTTACTGGAATACCAGTTGAACAGATTACTTTAAAAGAAAATAATTTAAGCCTGCAAATCCCATCAATAGGTGGTTTTTTCCAGGGTAAAGTTAATGAAGATTTCACCCTGATTGAAGGGGCCTGGCAGCAATTGGGTACTTCTTTTAATCTTTCACTTCATCGTGTGGAAAAATCGATAGTTATAATAAGACCCCAGGAACCAAAAAAACCCTATCCTTATAATGAAGAAGAGGTTAAATATGAAAATAAGGTGGCAGGAATAACCCTGGCTGGAACGCTGACATTGCCAGATGGGGGAGGACTATTTCCAGCAGTGGTATTAATCAGTGGTTCTGGTCCCCAGGATAGAGATGAAGCAATTGTCGGCCATCGTCCTTTTCTGGTACTGGCAGATTATTTAACCCGCCAGGGGATTGCTGTTCTTAGATTTGATGACAGAGGTGTAGGAGAATCAGAAGGGAACTTCGATTTGGCTACCAGTGAGGATTTTGCTACAGATGTTTTGGCCGGAATTGCCTATCTGAAAAACAGGGAAGAAATCAATTCAAAGCAAATTGGGTTAATTGGCCACAGTGAAGGCGGTTTAATTGCTCCCATGGTCGCTGCACATTCATCAGATGTGGGCTTTATAGTCCTGATGGCTGGACCAGGATTAAGAGGGGAAGAGATTTTGTATTTACAGAGTGCCCTTATTTCTAAAGCGACAGGGACAAGCGAAGAAGAAATAATTCGCAATCGCCGTTTTAATGAAAGGGCTTACACACTCATCAAAGAAGAAGAAAATCAGGAAATAGTGGCAGAACAACTCTATCAGATACTCATGGATTATTTTAATGAATTAAGTAAAGAAGAAAAGGATAAAATTGGCGACATAGAAGCATATATAAATGTACAGATGCAGAGTCTGTTATCCCCCTGGTTTCGGTATTTCCTTATCTATGACCCCGCACCAACTCTAAGTAAGGTTAAATGCCCCGTACTGGCTATAAATGGAGAAAAGGATTTACAGGTGCCCCCATCTGAAAACCTTAGTGCAATTGAAGAGGCATTGATAGAAGGGGGAAACAAAGACTTTGTTATTAAAGAATTCCCTGGTCTCAACCATCTTTTTCAGACAGCTGAGACAGGCTCACCTGATGAATATGCCAGGATTGAGGAGACCATCTCGCCAGTTGTGTTAAAATATATCAGTGATTGGATATGGGCTCATCTTTATAATAATTAAAAAAATATATAAAACATAAAATAAGATTAATGATCTTTACACTCCATAATTAGCCCAAAATTGTAAATTAATTTATTTTGTATTTCAGGAGAAATGTTATGAAAGTATTACGCCTAAAATATGAAAAAAATGAAATTTTAGAAAAACATAAGGCAATTGAAGTCTGTTTTAAATGCTCCACCTGTTCCAAATTCTGTCCTATTACCCAATATGTAAAAAAATATAACCTGGAAGATTCTTTTATTACTCAGCTTTTTGAAGCAGAAAAAGCTGAAGCCTTAAATGATGTCTGGATGTGCTGTGCCTGTGAAAAATGTGTTATTACCTGTCCCCAGGACACCAATCCCACCGATGCCTTCACCAATTTAAAGGAAAAATCGTATCGGGAAGGCTATGCACCCGATATAGTATATCGCTTGATAGAGCAGCTTTTGCAAGAAGGGACAGTCTACAATATTAAATTTACTAATATGGCTCGAAAACGAGCTGGATTGCAAGAAATTGAAAACAATGGTAAATCGGTTCAGGAGCTGAATATATTAGCAGAGAAAACCGGCTTAGAAAGGAGAAAAACAAATAATTGATGGTAAACTATCTATTTTTTAAAGGATGTACTATCCCGGCTAATTTGCCCAATGTGGAGAAACTGACTTTGGAAGTTTTACCGGAAATAGGTATTAATCTGGAAGAGTCCGATGAATTCACCTGTTGCCCTGACCCTATAAGGCTCCAGGGAGCCAATCAGTATTTCTGGATGGCTTCAGCTGCCAGAAATATTACCATTGCTGAAGAAAAAAATATGAATATCATGACTTTATGTAATGGATGTGAAAACACTCTGGGGATTGTAAACTATAAATTGAAAAATAATCCTAAACTAAAGGAAAAAGTAAATGAAGTATTAAAAGAGATTGGTAGAGAATTTAAGGGTACCATTGAAGTAAGACATTTTTTACAGGTCTTAAAAGATGATATTGGATTAGATAACCTTAAACAGATGATTAAAAATCCTTTGACCGACCTTAAAGTTGCAGGTCATCCCGGATGCCATATATTGATGCCCAACGAAATATTAAAATTTGATAATCCGCTGGATCCCGAATTTTATGATAAATTCATTGCCGCTCTGGGAGCCACTCCTATTGACTACCTATCAAAGATAGATTGTTGTGGTGTATCTCTAAGTCTGGCAGGTGACAAAGAAGCTTCTAATCAATGTATCCAAAATAAAATAATCGATGTATATCTTTCCGGAGCACAGTTTATCAGTACTGCCTGCCCTGCTTGTTTTAATCAATTTGATCTTGGACAATTTATAGCTTCTCGAGAAAATCCCCAATTAAAAGAAAACCCCGTTCCAGTCTTATATGCCATTGAACTTCTGGCGTTAGCTATGGGTCGTTCTTTTGAAGAAATTGGCTTTAATCTACATCGCATAAAAACACCAGTAAGAGAAAGGGTATAGGAGGTAGATATGGAAAAAGTCAAAACTACCTGTGTATATTGCGGAACTGGCTGCCAGTTATGGTTAAAAACCAGAGATGGAAAAGTGGTAGATACCAAACCTGTTATGCCCCCGGAATTCAGCCCGGGAAAGGGCAAGTTATGTATTAAGGGATGGCATGTACATGAATTCATTAATCACCCGGATCGCCTGACCGATCCCCTTATAAAAAATGAGAATGGAAAATGGGAAAAAGTAAGCTGGGATGATGCTCTTAATTATATTACCAATCATTTTAAACAGGTGATGAGCGAAAATCCTGATAACAGGAGAATTATAGGATGTTTTAGCTCTGCCAAATGTACCAATGAAGAGAATTATGTTATGCAAAAATTTGCTCGAGCAGTCTTAAAAACGAACAATGTTGACCATTGTGCCCGCCTGTGTCATTCTTCAACAGTAGTCGGTTTGGGAGCATCTTTTGGTTCTGGTGCTATGACTAACTCTATTGATGAAATTCCTGATGCAGAGATTATTTTTATTATTGGTTCAAATACCAATGAGCAGCATCCTTTAATTGGAACCAGGGTATTGGAGGCACTAAAAAAAGGAGCAAAATTAATAGTTGCTGATCCCCGTACAATACCTTTATCTGAATTGGCGGAAGATAATGGAGGAATTGCTCTACAGCATCGCCCTGGTACTGATGTCGCCTTATTGAATGGCATAATGAATGTTATAATTAATGAAAAGCTTTATGATGAAGAATTTGTTTTACAAAATTGTGAAAATCTTGATGCATTTAAAGAAGAAATAATAAAAATGACACCAGAAGAGGCTTCTCGCATAACCGGTGTGCCAAAAGGTAAAATAATAGAAGCTGCTCGCATGATAGGCAAGGCTGAAACTACCTATTTAATTTATTCTATGGGAATTACACAACATACCAGTGGAGTCGATAATGTTAAAAGTACAGCCAATTTACAGATGCTCTGTGGCAATGTTGGTAAATGGGCAACCGGGGTAAATCCGCTGCGAGGTCAAAATAATGTACAAGGTGCCTGTGATATGGGTGCCTTGCCCAATGTTTTTACCGGTTATCAATCGGTAACTGATCCTGTGGTCCGCAAAAAGTTTGCTTCAGAATGGGGAATTGAAGAAAAAGAGATGGATGAACAAATAGGGCAAACTGTAGTGGAGATGATTGATGCAGCCTATCAGGAGCAATTAAAAATGCTTTATGTGATGGGGGAGAACCCCCTGATGAGTGACCCGGATAGTAACCATGTTAGAGAAGCTTTACAAAAAACTTTTTTAATTGTACAGGACATTTTTATGACTCCCACTGCCGAATTAGCCAGAGTGGTTTTGCCGGCTGCTTCTTTTGCCGAAAAGGATGGCACTTTTACCAGTACAGAAAGAAGAGTGCAGATGGTGAGAAAAGCGATAGAACCGGTGGGTTACTCTAAAGCGGATTGGGAAATCCTATCCCTTCTGGCACAAAAAATGGGATATACCGGTCTGAACTATAAAAATGTTGGAGAGATATTGGCAGAAATCAATCGCACTACACCTATATATGGAGGGATTACCTGGGAACGCCTCGAACAAAATGAAGAAGGCTTACAATGGCCCTGTCCGGATACTTCTCACCCCGGGACTATTTTTTTACATAAAGAGGGAAGGTTTAGCAGGGGAAAAGGGTATTTCCATCCGGTATCTTATCGGGAACCTGCCGAGCTTCCCGATAATGATTATCCATTTATCCTCTCTACTGGAAGAACCTTATGGCATTTTCATACTGGAACCATGAGTAGAAGGTCTAAGACCTTACATGAACGGGTACCAGAAGGGTATGTAGAAATTTCCCAGGAAGATGCTGGAAAACTACAAATTGAAGACAATGAGACAATAAAAGTAGCAACCAGAAGAGGAGAGATAAATATTAAAGCCCGAGTGAGCCATAAAGTTAATAGGGGACTTATATTTATTCCCTTTCATTTTGAAGAAGCTGCTGCAAATATCCTGACCATTGCTGCCGTAGACCCCGTTGCTAAAATCCCCGAATTTAAGGTCTGTGCAGCCAGAATTGAAAAAATAATTAAATAATCTGTAATTTAAAAAACAGAAATTATATCTCAAAAAATAGATAACTCAAAAATTAAGTGAATTAATTAAAATATTGATAAGGGGTGTGTCCGATATGAATTTAAAAGTAGTAGGAATTATAGGAAGCCCACGAAAGGGTATGAATACTGACACACTGGTGAGTAAAGCTTTAGAAGGAGCAGAATCAGTTGGTGCAGAAACTGAAAAAATATACCTCAATGATTTAAATATTATGCCCTGTCAATCCTGTGCAAAATTTCCTGCTCCCGATTATTGTTTTTTTCACGATGGTATGGACAAAATATACCATGTTTTGGAAAGTGCTGATTCCTTAGTCATTGGTACTCCAGCCTATTTTGGCTCTATGAGTGCACAGCTGAAAATAATGATAGACCGTTCAAATTGCCTGGCTGAAATGA
>JAQVGY010000060.1 GCA_028696495.1 Atribacterota bacterium | reverse complement strand
GGAAAAGGCATTATAGTATCGCACACCAGATAAAACAGACCCTCTCCGAGTATGAAGAATTGAAAGATATCATTGCCATGTTGGGGTTGGAGGAATTATCCAAAGAAGACCAGAATATAGTGAATAGAGCCAGAAGATTGGAAAGATTCCTTACCCAACCCTTTGTTACTACAGAGCAGTTTACCGGTAATGAAGGACGAAGAGTATCATTACAAGAGGCTTTAGAGGGTTGTGAACGAATTCTAAATGATGAATTCCATGATTATCCAGAGAGTGCTTTATATATGATAGGCTCTATTGATGAGGTAAAGAAATTGTGAATCTGACCATTTTCTTACCAGAAAAGACCTACTGGCAGGGCAGAGTAAAAAAAGTAGTGGGAGAAGCAAAAGATGGCTCATTCTGTCTCCTGCCGGCACATATAGATTTTGTGACTATTATGATACCTGGCATTTTTTACACTCTTACCGAAGAGGGCCAGGAAATCTATCTGGCGATTAATGAGGGGGTTTTATTAAAAACTGGCAAAGATGTTACCTTAGCTACCAGAAATGCTGTTAAAGGGGAGAGTCTGGGTAGTTTAAAGAGGCAGGTAGAGGAGGATTTTAAAAAAGTTGACCAGCAGGATAGAAAAGCCCGCCAGGCTTTGCAAAAATTGGAAGCTGATTTTGTGAGGAGGTTTTTGGATTTAGAAACCTATGAATAAAAGGAGTATTCACTCAGAAATTGAAAAAGAAGAAGAATTTTTAGATGAAATTGAGAGCAAAGAGAGAAGGAAGATAAAAGCCCGGAGTAAAAAAAATCGAGCTATCTGGATGGGGTTGGGATTGTTTGGGGTTGTTGGCTGGTCGGTAATGGTTCCCACCATAATAGGGATTGTAATAGGCTTATGGTTGGATAAGAAATTTAGCGGACAGATATCATGGACTTTGACCTTTCTCTTTTTGGGTATTGTTCTGGGTTGTTGGAATGCCTGGTACTGGGTTCAGAAAGAACGCAAATTAATCGAAAAAGAAAGAGAAGAAGAATAGAAAGAGGGATTAGAAATTATTATTCAAATCTTTTATATAATTTTAGGTTGTTTATCAGGGCTATTTTACTTTGGGGGTTTATGGTTAACCCTGCGTAATATGAGTCAGACAAGCCATCCCATCGTAGTAACACTACTCAGTTATGTTATTAGAACCGGTATTATTTTTTTGTTCCTGTATTATATCGCCCGCACAGGGCAATGGGCTTCTATCCTATTCTGGCTGTTCGGATTTATTTTAACCAGAATTGTTCTATCCAACCTTTTAAAAAGAGAGTATTTTGGCAAAAAAGAGCCCCCTAAAAAGGCACAATCAAAAGTTGATAAAGAGTGAGGAGTAAGAGATGGAAATTACCCCTGATAATATAATATACTGGCAATGGGAAGGGTTTCACTTAAATGCCACTATTATCTCTACCTGGCTGGTGATGCTGGTCCTATTGTTGATTAGCTGGCTGGCTACCAGAAATCTGGTGATGAGACCCAAGATTAGTCGCTGGCAGGTCTCCTTAGAAGTGGTGATTGGTTTTATCCGTGAGCAGATTAAAGAGATTACCCAACAAAATCCTGACCCATTTATTCCCTTTTTAGGAAGTCTCTTTTTATTTATCTCTGTATCTAACCTGCTGGATATTATCCCTGGATTTCGACCACCAACCGGTTCACTATCAACAACTACAGCGCTGGCTGTCTGCGTATTCTTTGCTATCCCCATCTTTGGAATTGCCAGAGCGGGTTTTAAAAATTATTTTAAACAGTATCTGGAGCCATCTGTCCTGATGCTGCCTTTCAATATCATCGGGGAATTTTCCCGAACCTTAGCCTTAGCTGTACGACTTTTTGGAAATATTATGAGCGGTTCTTTAATTGCGGGAATTTTATTGATTATAGCTCCCTTATTTCTCCCCATTATCATGCAGGTATTCGGGCTGTTAATCGGTCAGATACAGGCATATATCTTTACAATTCTTGCTACAGTCTATATTGGCTCTGCAGCACAGGCTGAAAATGAACTAAAAATGAAAAAAGAAAAGGAAGGAAGTGAAAATAATGAGTAGTGTTGATTTAATCGCAGTCGCCTCTATTTTTACTGCAGGGATTACTATGGCCATTGGCTCTATTGCCCCTGCCATCGGAGAAGGCTTAGCTTTAGCCCGGGCTCTTGGTGCCATTGCCCAGCAGCCTGATGAGGCAAATACTATAACCAGAACATTATTTGTGGGTTTAGCCATGGTTGAATCCACGGGAATTTATTGTCTGGTTATTTCCATAATTCTTATATTTGCCAATCCCTTCTGGAATTATATTTTAACCCAATAGGTGACATATTATGATAATTGATATATTTACAGTTCTTGTTCAGATTATCAACTTTTTGATTCTGGTCTTCCTGCTTAAAAAATTTCTTTTTAACAGGATACTAAATATTATCGATGAGAGAGAAAGTCAGATTGGTAAACAATTTGCTGAAGCAGAACAGAAAGAAAAAGATGCTGAACAGGAGCTTGAAAAACAGAGAGAGATTAGAGAGAAATTGGAAAGGGAATGGGAAGATAATCTGGCAAAAATCAAGAGAGAGATTGAAGCAAAACGGGGAACAATGATGGCAGAGGCAAGAGAAGCAGTGAAAGAGGTGCAGGCAGAATGGGAAAGGGCAATATTAACCCAGCGTGAAGCCTTTCTAAAAGAATTAAGAAGACTCTCCTGTCAGCAGGTATTCGTAATCTCCAAAAAGGTATTATCTGAACTGGCTAATACCAGATTGGAAGACCAGTTAATTGACAGTTTTATTACTCAACTGGAAGAATTGGATGAACAAAAAAGAGAAGAATTTAAATGGGATGCGGCAAAAGGGTTAAGCGAACAAAGTAAGAATAGAGTAGAGATAAATACTGCCTTCCCCTTAAGCGAAGAGTCTAAAGATCTATTGCTCAAAAAGGTTAAACAGCTCACAAATAATGATATAATACCATCCTTTCATATTTCTCCTAGCCTCATCTGTGGAATTGAATTGAGGACAGAGAGCAAGAAGATTGCCTGGAGCATGGAAAACTATTTAGATACACTGGAGAGGGGATTAAAAGATATTTTTGTGGAAAACAAAGAGTTTAGCAATCTTAAAGAATAAAAAATAATAGTATTACACTCAACTTATTTTTACCTGGAAAAAATAAGATAATATAATATTTTTAATTGGTTTTAAAAGATGAAAAAAGATATTAATCCAATTTCTTTAGAAAAGGAGATAGGAAAAACCTTTTCCTGTCTGGAAAAAGTCATTGAGAAACAGGAAGCCTATCTTGATTTACAGGAGATTGGTATAATTGCTTCAGTAGGAAAAGGAGTAGTTAAAGCAAACGGGCTGCCCAATGTCAAATCGGGAGAGATAGTAACTTTTAAGGGTGGCAACTTAGGAATAGTCTTTAACCTAAATCCTGACAGTGTAGATATCATACTTCTGGATAAATCGAGAACCCTATCTTCAGGAGATGAAGTAAGGAGAACCAATCGGGTTATGGATATACCCGTTGGGGAGGCGTTACTTGGTCGCATTATAGATCCTGCCGGGAGGCCCCTTGATGAGGAGGGCAGAATTGATTATGTGGAGAGACTGCCTGTTGAACAGGAGGCACCTCCTATCATGCACAGGGCTCCGGTAAATGTTCCTTTGCAAACAGGATTGCTGATGGTAGATGCCCTGGTGCCTATTGGCAGGGGGCAGCGTGAACTTATTCTGGGCGACAGGCAGACCGGTAAGACCGCCATTGCCATTGACACAGTACTCAATCAAGAGCAGGGTGATGTCATATGTATCTATTGTGCTATCGGGCAAAAATTATCATCTGTGACAAGGGTTATGGCTAAATTAAAAGAATCAAAAGCGATGGACTACAGTATTTTAGTGATTGCCTCAGGCGAAGATACCCCTGGCTTAAACTATATCGCACCATATTCCGCCACCAGTATTGGTGAATATTTTATGAGAAAAGGTAAAGATGTACTGATTATCTATGATGACCTGACACACCATGCCCGTTCCTACCGGGAACTATCATTATTGATGAGGAGACCCCCCGCGCGGGAAGCTTACCCCGGTGATATCTTCTATATACATTCCCGTCTCTTAGAGAGGGCTACCCACCTGAAGGAGAAATATGGAGGTGGTTCACTCACTGCCCTGCCCATTATTGAGACAGAAGCTCAGAATCTATCAGCCTATATTCCCACTAATTTGATTTCTATTACCGATGGTCAGATTTATCTCTCACCACAATTATTTCAAGCCGGTATTTTACCGGCAGTCGATGTAGGGAAATCGGTATCGCGGGTAGGAGGAAAGACACAGCTTGCAGCATATAGAAAGATAGTAGGGGATTTGCGTTTGAGTTATTCTCAATTTCAAGAATTGGAAATATTTTCTCGTTTTGGTACCCAATTAGATGAAAGCACCGAAAAAATCCTTATCAGGGGCAGGAGAATCAGGGAGATATTAAAACAGAACCAGTACCACCCCTATTCAGTCTTAGAGCAGATAATCTTTTTATTGGCTATCTCCCATGGCTTGCTGGATGAGATAGAGGAATCTGCTATTTCCCAATTTAAGATATTGATAAGAGATAAACAGGATAATAAATTGGTGTGGATTGAAGAGCGAATTAATAATAATGAATTATTATCTCTCGATGATGAGAATACACTGGTTGATTTTATTAAAGAAACTATTCAAGCTATGGCTTAAAACTATGGCTCAAGAGGAAAAATTATGCAGATGCTGGAAAGTATTAGACACAAAATTGAAAGTGCTGAAGACCTTTATTCAGTAGTTAAAACCATGAAAGTTCTTTCTGCGGTAAATATCCACGCCTATGAAAAGGCTGTCCAATCGATTAATAAATACTTTCAAAATATTGAGACCGGTTTACAGATTGTCTTAAAGAAAAACCCGGAAATGCTCATAGCACCAACTAAGGCAACAGGAGATATTACAGGCATTATAGTTTTTGGAGCTCAAAAAGGTATGGCCGGTAATTTTAATTTACCTGTTATCAATAGAGTAAGGAGCTGGGTTGAGGCAAAAGGAGCTGGTTCAAAAACGCCTCATATGGTCTGTTCAATAGGGGATAGAATAAGAGAACAATTGAAAGATATAGGACTTTTTCCAGAGGATAGTTTTGACTTTCCTGCCTTCCGTTACCATATAGATAGTACTATACAGGACCT
>JAQVGY010000059.1:2807-5255 GCA_028696495.1 Atribacterota bacterium | reverse complement strand
TAATTATAAAATCATTGACAAGCTATCGATTATTTGCATATAATAAAAACAAATTGTATAGCCTGCTATTAAACTTGTTAAAAATCTTTTATTCTTAAATGTGACACCCTTTTGTAAATTGCCTATTTCTATATTTTTTATAAATATAATTTTAAAAAAATTCAAGAAAATTACAAAAGAGGAGAATAGGCTGGTAAAACAACAGTATCTTAGATTTAAAAGTAGTCCTTCTGAAGATACAGATAAAGCATTCCTGAAAACCCTTCCATTTATAAGAATGAATAAAGACTTGTCTAATATAATTTCTACACCAAATATTGCTTTAGCATATCAGTTAAGACAAAATAAAAAATATATAAGGGGGTGAAATTTAATATAATTTAATTTTATTAAACTGATCATTTAGACTTTATTATCAAACGAGTATAAGCTCACAAAAAAATAAAATAAATTAATATGGAGGAGATGCATGTATAACTCAAGAAAAAGAATATTTATAGTTCTTACAATAGTATTTTTCTTATCACTGATGACATTCCCAGTACTGGGACAGGATAAATGGAAAATAGGTATTATGACAAACACTGTTACTCAAAATGAGGAAGAATATAGAGCAGCACAACACGTTCTTGCTAAATACGGGCCAGAACATATAATACATATGACCTTTCCTGATAAATTTATGGATGAACAGGAAACCACTATTGCCAACCTGGTAAGCATGGCTGCAGATCCCGATTT
Source organism: Atribacterota bacterium (assembly GCA_028696495.1). Classification (GTDB taxonomy): domain Bacteria; phylum Atribacterota; class Phoenicimicrobiia; order Phoenicimicrobiales; family Stramentimicrobiaceae; genus Stramentimicrobium. The sequence continues at coordinate 4,514 of JAQVGY010000059.1, read as the reverse complement.
GAGGGCGCTGGTGATTTGTCAGGCAGTTCCAGGTACCTCTCCTGGAATAGACAGTGTAAAAGAACTGAGAGATGACCTTCTCATAATAGCCGGTCAGCCACAGGAAGACCCACCTGTAATATCGAGCAGGGCTGACTTAGTTCTACAGATGGATGAGATGGGAATGGGTGTAGGGATTCCTACTCAGGCAAAGTTCCTGGGAGCAAAAGTGCTTGTTCACTACTCCTTCCCCAGACATATGTCTTATCCGCTTCTTTCAGGTAGAAGAGAATTGATGAAGAAAATATCCGAAGAGCTTGGTATAGAATTTGTTGATGCCACCTCTCCAGATCCCACCGGCGATGCAGGCATTTCAGGGTCTCAACAATTTATACTGGAAGATGTCCCCAGACTGGTAGAAAAGTATGGGAAAGACACTGCCTTTTTCAGTACCAACTGCTCTCAGCAGGTGCCTTTGATCAGTGCAGTGGTATCGACCGGAGCCCTTTATGTACAGCCTTGCTGTCCGTCACCATACCACGGATTCCCCTCAGCTTTAGGTATAGAAATTCCCGAAGAAAAGCAGGGTGACCTTGACTATGTAATTGAGGAAATAACCAAAGTTATGGCTGAGAAAGGAATGGCCGGCAGAACCTCTACCTGGCCGGTTCCAGTCGCTATGATGTTTATTGAAGCCGGAGCGGAATATGCCAAAGATTGGATAGATGGAAAGTTTACCGAAAAAGTGAATATCCCTCTGCTGCAAGAGAAATTTTTCGAATATTCTGGTGTTGAAGCCAAGCTGACTCAACTGGAGGAAGGCGGCGTTAAGTATGATAATTACTATGGAATCCTGGTAGATCACATTACTTTCTAATCCAAACGTTCTAATCCAACAAAAGTGGATATTTAGTTTTATAAATTTAAGAAAAAGGTGAGGGCAGGCTAAATAAAGAACCTTGCCTTTTTCTTAAGTATGAACACAATAATTGAGTGAAACAGCGACTATTCATATAGAGTTTTGCAATGAATAAGTCAGTTAAACATAATTGAAATATTTAGAATATAAAGATTAAATTAATTTCTACATTAAGTGTAATCTGCTATTTACCATACAATAGCTGTTATAAAAAAATAATATAATTTTAAAGGAGGTATGGTATCAAAAATATTGAACTATAAATCGGTAATCTTCTTAGCTTATCAGTCTAAATTTTTCAAAAAATAAAAATATATTTGGAGGGAAAAAATGATTAATTACCGTAAAAGTTTTTTGCTAATTTTAACAGTAGTATTTTTCTTATCACTGATGACCTTCTCAGTACTGGGGCAGGCTAAATGGAAAATCGGCATAATGACAGGCACGGTGACCCAGGGAGAAGAAGAATTTAGAGCAGCACAGGAAGTTCTTGCCAAATACGGTCCAGAACATGTTATTTTAATGACCTATCCGGATAAGTTCATGGATGAACAGGAGACTACCATTGCCAATATGGTAAGTATGGCTTCAGATCCAGATGTGGGAGCATTGATAATCTGTCAGGCAGTCCCCGGAACCTCACCAGGTATAGATGCTGTAAAAGAACTCAGAGATGATCTCCTAATTTTAACTGCGGTACAACATGAAGACCCACCTGTAATTTCAGCAAGAGCTGACCTGGTACTGGCATCCGATGAACTCGGGATGGGATATACCATTCCTGCTCAAGCCCAAAAATTAGGGGCAAA
>JAQVGY010000059.1:0-2707 GCA_028696495.1 Atribacterota bacterium | reverse complement strand
CTGACTGCTTCGGGTGGTTCAATTTGAATGATAAGGTGGTAACTGAATGAGTGAAGATTATGTGTTACGAATGAAAAATATTGAAAAGGAGTATTATGGAAATAAGGTCCTGAAAGAGGTCAGTCTATCGGTTAAAAAAGGTGAAATTCATGGACTTATTGGAGAGAATGGTGCTGGAAAATCAACACTGATGAATATACTCTTTGGAATGCCGGTAATCCATTCTACCGGCGGGTTTTCCGGGCAGGTCTTTCTGAATGGTAATCAAGTAGAAATTAAATCACCTTTTGAAGCAATGAATATGGGCATAGGAATGGTACACCAGGAATTTATGCTCATACCGGATTTTTCAATTATAGAGAATATAAAGATTAACAGAGAGATTACTCAGGATAACTGTTTCAGTAAAATACTGAAGAGTGATAGACTGAAAACGCTTAATAGTGAGGCAATGGCAAAAGATGCCAGAAATGCACTCCATAGAGTAGGACTGAATATTGATGAGTGGGTAACCATTGCCGGTCTGCCGGTAGGACATATGCAATTTATAGAGATTGCCCGTGAAATTGATAAAACAGGTTTAAAGCTTCTGGTATTTGATGAGCCTACCGCAGTGTTAACAGAGAGTGAGGCAGAAAATCTACTTTCTACTATGAAAAGATTGTCAGAATCAGGAATATCTATACTTTTTATTACCCATCGGTTGAGTGAAGTCATGCAAGTAGCAGATACTATTACGGTTCTAAGAGATGGTGAATTGGCAGCTACCAAAAAGAGCAGTGAAACCAATGTGGCAGAACTGGCTGAGATAATGGTGGGAAGAAAGATTGACTTAAAAGGTAAAGTTGAACAGGAAAAGGAATGCAAGGAAAAAGAAATAATTTTAAAAATCAAGAATTTACAGGTAGATATGCCGGGAGAAAAGGTGAGCGGGGTAGACTTAGAGATTTGCAGAGGTGAAATTTTTGGTATTGGTGGACTGGCCGGACAGGGTAAGGTGGGAATTGCCAATGGGATTATGGGATTATATCCCAGTAAGGGTGAAGTTATTTTCAAAGGGGATAATCTGGAATTGAATAATGCCAAAAATTCTTTAAAAAAAGGACTTGCCTTTGTTTCAGAGGATAGAAGGGGAGTGGGATTATTGTTGGATTCTTCCATAGAATTAAACATAATCATTACCACTATGCAGACCAGGGGTAAGTTTTTAAAGAGATATGGGTTTATAAGTCAGCTGGATAGTAAGGGAATAAGAGAATATGCCAATAAAACTATTAAGGATTTAGATATAAGATGTACCCGACCACAGCAGTTAACCAGACAGCTTAGTGGGGGTAATCAACAGAAGGTATGTGTAGCCCGAGCATTAGCTCTGGAGCCTGAAGTATTGTTTGTTTCTGAACCAACCCGTGGAATTGATGTTGGTGCAAAAAAACTTGTTCTCGATTTATTGTTAAAACTGAATAAGGAACTGGGTATGACCATTATAATGACATCCAGTGAATTGGTGGAGCTTCGCTCCATCTGTGATAGAATCGCCATCATCTTCAAAGGAAAAGTGGCTGGCATTCTGAAGGCAAGCAATAGTGACCGGGAGTTTGGTCTTATGATGGCAGGAGAATATCAAAAATTTTCCAGTGAGAGTGAGGAGGCCAGGAAAAATGAATGATACATTTAATAAAATTATAAATAGAATAGGTCTTCCCAGACTCATTATCAGTCTTCTCTTTCTGGCTATTTGTATAACAGCAGTGGTAATTAAACTGCCTTTTGGTTTGATAGTTTCTGATATTATCAGAAGATTTGGCATGTTTGGAGTCCTCTCTCTGGCTATGGTACCTGCGATAGAATGTGGTACCGGTCCTAATTTTGCCCTGCCTATTGGAATTATCTGTGGATTATTGGGAAGTCTTATTGCCATTGAGTTTAGCTTGACCTCACCCCTGCTGGGCTATGGCTTTATCTCTGCTATACTGATTTCCATACCCTTTGCGGTAGCATCAGGCTGGCTTTATGGAATTCTTTTAAATAAAATAAAGGGTTCTGAAATGCTGGTAGCTACCTATACCGGGTTTTCAATTGTCTCTTTTTTACAGATAGGATGGGTCACCCTACCTTTTAAACATCCAGAGATGAGATGGCCAATTGGAAAAGGTTTAAGAGTCACAGTATCTCTGGCTTCGACCTTCGGAGAGGTCCTCAACAAATTATGGGGTTTCACTATAGCAGGTGTATATATACCCACCGGACTATTGCTTTTCTTCTTAGGATGCTGTGGGCTGGTATGGCTTTTTGCCAGAAGCAAAGCTGGCGTCGAGATGAGCACTGCAGGTGCAAATCCGAAATTTGCTGTTGCCTCAGGTATAAATGTAGATAAAAATAGGGTTATAGGAACAATACTATCAACAATTCTTGGAGCAATCGGAGTTATAACCTATTCACTCAGTTTTGGTTTCCTGCAATTATACTTAGCACCTCTCTATATGGCATTTCCCGCTGTTGCCGCAGTATTGATTGGAGGCGCTTCCACTTCAAAGATTTCCATATCCCATGTTATAATTGGTACCTTTCTGTTCCAGGGATTATTGACTGTTGCACTTCCTGTGGCAAATCAGATGTTTCCCGAAGGGAATCTTTCAGAGGTGCTTAGAATGATAGTACAAAATGGAATAATCCTTTATGCGCTTACCAAGATGGGGGGTGAATC
>JAQVGY010000058.1 GCA_028696495.1 Atribacterota bacterium | reverse complement strand
ACCGTAGAATGCCTGGTGAATGCCACCCAGGGGAAAATATATGAACAAGAAGTGCTTGGACCATTAGGTGAACCGGTGTTAGCAACATTCGGTATACTTGGTGATAAGAGTACTGCTGTTATAGAAATGGCTGCCGCATCAGGACTTCCTTTAGTTCCACCGGAGAAAAGAAATCCTTTAATTACCACAACTTATGGTACCGGTCAACTGATTAAATATGCTCTTGATTATGGGTGCCGTAAGATGATTATCGGTATTGGTGGAAGTGCAACAAATGATGGTGGAGCAGGGATGGTACAGGCATTAGGGGTACATTTACTTGATGACAATGGGAAGGAAATAGAATTTGGAGGAGTACAGTTATCCCGTTTAAATAAGATTGATACTTCTGAGATGGATAAGCGAATAAAAGAGGCTAATTTCCTGGTAGCTTCAGATGTCCAGAACCCTTTATGTGGTCCCACTGGCGCATCACATATATTTGGCCCCCAAAAAGGAGCATCAAAAAAGATGGTAAAGATTCTCGATGATGCTCTATCGCATTTTGCTGATATTATTAAGCGTGACCTAAGCAAAGATATAAGAGGTATCCCCGGAGCTGGTGCTGCAGGAGGATTAGGTGCTGGATTAATGGCTTTTTTAAATGCAGAATTAAAACCGGGGATAGAGTTGGTGATAGAAGCAGTCCAATTAGAGCAAAAGCTTAAAGATGCTGATCTGGTAATCACCGGTGAGGGTGAAATTAGTCTATCTACCATCTATGGCAAAACCCCTGTTGGCGTAGCTAAAATTGCAAAAAAATATTATATCCCGGTAGTCTCTGTCAGTGCCTTAATAGATAAATCTGGTTTAATAGTAAAAGAATATGGGATAGATTATTTGATTAAACCGGAAAACCCATCCCTGGCAATGGAATTTTCTAAATCTAAAAAGATAGAAATATTATCAAAAACAGTTACAGAATTTTTAGAGAAACATGATAAAATTATTACAGTTAATAGAAAATAAATAATAAAAAATTAATATAAGATATTTCAACTGGTTTTTAATTCACAAACACTATTATCCAACAATAGATTCAATTTTTTTGCTATCATTCTCTCAATATGCATTTTATGGAAAATAAACAAGAAATAGGGGAGGTGGTTATTTAAAACAAGAAGAAAATTACTGTGGGTAGCATTTTATAATGAAGTTGTTTACCCCGAGATTGTTTTAAAAACTGTAAGGAGGTTGATTATGTTCATTTCAAAAAGAAAATTAATTGTGCTGATGCTGGTTGCTGGTATGTTACTTGTGTCATCTATAGCAGTTTTGGCTCAGGATAAGATTGTTTGGAAATCTTCAGGACATGGCCCAGCTACTGATCCTTCTCAGGTTTACCATGACAAACTTTGCGAAGCGATTACCTTAGCCAGTGGTGGTAGATTAGAGGTCAAAGCATTTGTGGGTGGTTCCGTTGCCCCGGCAACTCAAGAGCTGAATGCTGTTAGTGAAGGTGTCCTGGATATGTGTTATACCTGTCCCATGTATAATCTGGACAAATGGCCAGCTGCCGGTTTGATCAGTGCCCGTCCGGGAGGACTGCCTGGAGAGGCTCTACGAACCTGGTTTAATTATGGTGGTGGAGCAGAGTTGATGAATAAAATGATGGAAGGCTTTAATACCATAACTTTCCCCGGTGCTTTATCGCCACTACCAGAAGAAGTTTTCCTTCACTCGAAAAAGGAAATAAAAACAGTAGAGGATATTAAGGGATTAAAGATTCGTGCTGCAGGAGATGGTGGTGAGGTATTAAACATGATGGGTGCTGCGGTAGTTTTCCTACCAGGCGGAGAGCTTTATGAAGCAATGCAGAGAGGAACTATTGATGCTTTTGAATACTCTACAATGGCTTCTAACTGGGATATGCATTTTAATGAAATTGCCAAATATGTAATTCTTTCTCCTACCCGTTCTCCGAGTGACCCTCAATGTTTCTTTGTAAATGAAGACTCATGGAATAAACTCCCCGATGACCTAAAGCGATTGGTTCAGGATTTAATTGATAAATGGACACAGGCTCAGCATGAATACTTGGTTTATGAATCTATTTTAGCACTCGATAAGTTTGTAGAATATGGTTGTAATGTTTACAAACTTCCTCAAGAAGTAGAAGAAGCACTTACTAATACCGCAAAAAAATATTATACTGAGAAAGCTGCTAAAGAAGACCAGATATATCGGGATACACTGGAATCAATGGATGCCTATTGGGAGGCATATTCCAGTAAATAACAAGGAGTTTCAAAGGAAATGCTAATTGTAAAAAAGATACTGACTGTTATTGATTCCATAAGTAGATTAGCTGCATCCGGGGCAAGATGGTTTGCCTGGCTCCTTATTCTGGTAGGCGCATATGATACCATTGCCAGACATTTCTTTAATGCGCCTACCATCTGGGCTTATGATACCCTATGCATAGCTGGAGGTACACTATATGTACTGGGATGGGCTTATGACTATTTATGTGATTGTCATACTAGGGTTGATTTAATTTATCGAAAACTATCACCCAAAAAACAGGCATTTATGGATGTAATTTCTTCCCTGTTTTTATTTTTTCCTCTGGTTATAGCCTTACTAAAGGTTTCAACAGATTGGACAATTAAGGCATGGAGAATCAAGGAAAGGATGATTTCGACCTTCTGGTATCCGCCAGCTGCTCCTTATAGAACAATTTTTACCATTGGGTTATTCCTGTTATTACTTCAGGGGACAGCAAGTTTTATCAGGAATCTTTATTTTATAATAAGAGGTGAGCCACTTGATAGCACTTAGTCCGGAAATAATAACCTTTTTAATGCTGGGAGGAGTTTTAGTCCTGGTCTTAACTGGATTCCCCATTGGTCTGGTAATAGGGAGTGTGGCTTTTTTAGTGGGTACCTTAATATTTGGTCCCAAAATTACCTTCAATATACTCTATTCGCGGCTTTATGAATTAACTCTAAATTACCCCTATTTGGCTGTTCCTCTCTTTACTTTTATGGGGGTAATACTGGAGAATTCGGGAATAGCTGAGGATTTATACGAAGCTTTGTACGAATGGCTTAGTGGCTTCAGGGGCGGTTTAGCAGTTGTTACCATAATTGTAGGTACTATCCTTGCTGCATGTCTGGGGACAATTACTGCCTCTGTAACTATATTAACACTTATTGCACTGGCTCCAATGGTTAAGAGAGGATATGATAAGTCAATAGCCTCTGGTTCAATTGTTGCTGCTGGCACCTTAGGTATTCTTATACCACCCAGTATTATGCTGGTGGTTTATGGTCCTCAGGCGGGTGTTTCAGTAGGTAGAATGTTCATGGGAGCAATCTTTCCCGGCCTTCTACTTTCCGGCTTATATATTGCCTATATTTCCATTCGCTGTGCCTTAAATCCCAAGTTAGGACCACCTATTCCAGTAGAAGCAAGGCAAAAGATAAGCTATAGGGAAAAGACTGTAAAATTGATAAAGGCCGTAGCACCTACACTGTTAATAATTATAGCAGTATTAGGGACTATCTATACAGGGATAGCGCCCCCTACTGAAGCAGCAGCGATGGGGAGTCTGGCAGTTGTTATTTTAGCAATAGCCTATCGAAAATTTACCTGGAGATTGATTAAATATAGTTCCATGGAAGTACTTCGAGTCAGCGCCTTTGTGCTTCTAATTGCTGGTTTAAGTTATGCTTATGTAGGAGTATTTATGAGTGCAGGATGCGGAGAAGTGGTCACCAATTTAATTATGGCTGTGCCAGGTGGTAGGTGGGGGGCGTTTGCCATGGTCATGCTGATTGTATTTGTATTAGGAATGTTTATTGAATGGATTGGAATAGTATTTATTGTTGTTCCTGTCTTTTCACCCATTTTTGTAAAATTAGGTTTTGACCCTTTATGGGCAGCTATGATGGTCTGTATTAATTTGCAAATGGCATTCCAAACACCACCAATGGCAATGTCTATCTTTGTATGTCGGGGTACAGCGCCTCCTGAGTTAGGGGTTACCATGGATGATATTATTAAAGGGGTAATTCCTTTTATAGTTATAATAATGTTTTGCCTGATACTCTGTACTATATTCCCCCAGATCATTACCTGGCTACCAGAAAAGATGATTGGTTGATAGTGTTGAATAGAAGGACCTAATAAATTATAAACAGATATACAATTTATAAGAATATGGGTCTACTACAACCCATATTCTTTTTACTTAAAAATTTTATTTTTATACAGAAATAATAATCCTGTCTATTTTTCTAAGGTGTTAGGTGTACTCTTACTCAGTTTCAGTATCTACCGAGAGTGTTTCTATTAACTGTTCTCTGGCATAAGGTTGCAATTTTTCTTTAAGGGGGATGATTAGCTTTTCAAAAGAATCGTTAGGAGTCAGTTTATTTCTTATCATACTCTCATAAAGGATAACCTGAATTAATTCACTGTGTGATAACCCCATTTTATTAGCCATAAAAGTTACTGACCCGTTAGCTGTAAGGGCAGGATTGCCATTTATATCAATGATATAAATATTCCCTTCTTTATCTTCCTTAATATCGAGACGAATAATATCACCAGCTTTAACAGCCAGAAAACTTTTTATTGAGATGTCAATCAGTGAAGGGAAGAGGGGATGTTTTTCTCCAATTATTTTTAACTGTTCACGAAATTTATATTCTTTATTCTTCTTTTTGGTATAACGAATTCCCCAATCTTCTGGAAAGGCAATAATTGGGAAGATATATCTACTTTTGCCACTTAATATTCCAACAGTGTATTCCTGGCCTGGCAGATATTGTTCAATGATTAATTTTTCTTGCCCCAATGTCTTTCTAAGATATTCAATTATATATTTTAGCTGTTCCAAATTATGGATAACTGATTTTGGAGTTATTCCTATACTATCCCCTCCGCCTGCTGGTTTGACCATTAAAGGGTATCCAACACTCTCTATCTTTTGTATAACCTCTTTGCTTTTTAACCGATTTTGGAGATCAATTACGAAATATTTGGGAATAGGAATATTATATTCTTGTAACTTTTCATAGGTTAAGTCTTTGTTGCGGCATATTTCCAGGCTTTCAATACTGCCGTGGCTGAATGGAATATTGTGAGATTTTAGTTGTCTCCGAATCCGGGCAGCACCAGAACCATCATACAATGTGTGCGGATAATCTTTATAACCTTCTGCCAGGATAAAAGAATAATCGATGGGATAGCTATCAACAATAAAACTATCTAATTGTTCGGGATTACAAAGGTCAATTGATAGAATGTTGTTTTTTGTTTCCACCA
>JAQVGY010000057.1 GCA_028696495.1 Atribacterota bacterium | reverse complement strand
TTTGTATTACTTGTTCTACACATAGAGAATCTCCTTGCTAATATATTTTTATGTTATTAATCTATAATTTTGGTTTTTGCATAGTGCGAATAGAGAAAAAATCACCGGCAAGTTCTAAATCATAGTCAATTTCTTTTATATTCAAAATAGTTCTATGATTATCCAGAATATTGGTTATCTCTATCTTTATTGGTGTAATTTTATTGTTATCATCAATTTTTATTTCTTTAATTTCCAAAGTTTTATCAAGAACGCCTTCTAAGCTATAAAATTCTACTTTTTCTAAGTAGAATCGTTCCTTACTAATACTGAGCATAAATTTGCTATAGGATATATCCTCATCAGCAGGTATAACTTCGATTAAGAATTGGGTATCTGTTTCACTCTTAAGCTCTTTCAGATAATCATCACTCTGATAGTCCATTCCCAGGTCTTCATAGGAAAAATCGGTCCCCATAAAGCTTTCCTTTTTAGATGCACCGGCAATTCTTCTCGGTTTTTGATAGGCAGGCATGTAGAGATATATTTTATCCCCATTTTCGGCGCTCAACAGGGTGACACCCTCTACATTTTTAGGTGATAAAAAACGCATTAAAATGCTTATCTTATCATCTTCTTCTTTCTGATACATTAACATTTCTCTTTCTTCTGTCTTGCCGTTTTTATCGATAATAATCATTTCTGCCTGTGTTTTACTGTTTTCATATTCAATCTGTTTATCTTTAACTCTATCCATGATCTCATCAGCAGTTAACTGCTCAGCACTGGCGCTGTAATTTAATAATAAAATCAGAATAAATAAAAATGCAATATGAAGATATCTTTTAGTATAGCTCATCTCGAATCCTCCTTGATCCCTAAATATTTTTTTAATCAATTTTTATCTTGAGATTTTCCTAAAATCTTGGAATTAATACGGTGTAAAAGTAAAGGTAATAAGAGTAAAGTGTATACTACGCTTATCAGCATGACACTGCTAATTAATCTGGCAAATTCAGCAAGCATATCGATTTCAGAAAAATTCAGCACAAATGCCCCTGCTGCTACGGCTAATGAATTAAAGACAATTGCTCGACCTGTTCCGGTCAGGGTAATTTTCATTGCTTTTACTGGCTCACTCTTATTTATAGCTAATTCTTGTCTGTATCGGTTAATAAAGTGAATGGTGTAATCAATCCCTGCTCCAATTGCTATACTGGCAACCATCATAGTGCCAATATTAAGTGAAATATTTGCCATACCCATTATACCAAAAGCGGTTAGAACGGTACAGACGATGGGGACCATACCCGCCAATCCTGTTAAAAAAGAACCAAACTGTATCACCAATAAGACAAAAACTATAATAAAAGCTATCACCATACTCTTAATCTGACCGTTAAAAACGCTTTCATTTACGGCGTTCATAATAACAGGGGTACCGGTTAATCTATAAGAGAAATGTATATCCCCCTGTTCATCAGGAAGATAAATATACTCATCTGTCAGATACCATAAATATTCAGCATCATTCTGTGTTAAAGGTGAGTTCAGAATATGCTCAATTTCTCTTCTGGCATATCTAATTTTTTCTCGTTCCCCAACAATGATTAAAGAACCATCGATTATCTCTTTTAAATATTCAGCATCATCAAAGCTAAGTGCTAATTCTCCTGATATTAAATCTAAAAATTGGTTACCCTGAACAGAATTTTCCAGGTATTTTAAGAGGATAGGCTGCATTTCATCAATTTGAATACCCAGATCTTCCAGTTCTAATTCTGATATCTGTAAAATTTCTGTAATAAACTCATCTCTACTATAATAAAAACTTTGAACAGGCATTTTGACAATTTGAATCAACTCATCACTTAACTGTTCTTCTAATTGTTCATCTATTTTGATACCATTTGCTTTCCAGGAAGAAATAATGTCCTGAACTATATAAGGTAAATATTGTTTTTGTTCTTCTGTTGACAGGGAAGATAAATCTATCTCTCTAACTCTGTTTGGGATAGTTTGAATGAATTTATCTACTTCCTCAATAGATTTGCTAACTTCCAAAGAGGTCATCTCACTGGCTCGAATTTGTATGATAGTAGATTGGTCTTCATCAGCCAACATAGAATCTATGTATTCATTATCACCGGTAAAAAACCATAAATTGTCAATTTTGTCAGAATTAGCAGGAATAATCTTTTTGTTTTCCATAGCACTATTGAGTTGAGCTAAAAAAGTAGTGATAGAAGAAGGTTGAGAAAGAGTGGCTAAATGTTTGGCATAGTTTTGGATCTTATCTATACTCCTTAGAACATAGGGGTGTTTAACGTTATCTGAATTTAAATAAATATAGAGAAAGTCAACACCGCCAAATTTCTCTTTGAAATAATCCATAGATATAGTAATCGGGTTATTTGCTCCTAATCTGGTTTCCATAGAGGAATCTGGTTTTACCTGTGAGATAAAGCAACTGGAGACCACCAGTATAACAACAACAATTCCCAGGATAAGATTTTTATTAACAAAAATTGTCCGTGAAACTGTTTTTAGTATTTTAGTTACTAAGTCATTTGCCTGGTAGGAGAAATTTTGGGGAACTTTTTTAGGTATGAATACGCTTAAAATTGCACCTAATAAGAATATGGTCAGTAAAAAAGCGGTGAATATGCCAATGGTGGCAAATACCCCAAATTCAGTTAGGGGTCTTATAACAACGGAACTAAGTGAAACAAAACCCGCTATAGTGGTGAGGGCACTCATCATGATGGGGGTAAAAACAGAAACAATGGTTTTTTTAATCGCTTCCTGTGGGGAAAGAATCTGTCTTTCTTCATAATAACGACTGATGAAGTGAATACCATATGCTGTGGCCAGGGCAATCATGAGAACCGGTATTGTTGATATAACAATAGTCACTGATTTTCCTGTTGAAGCTACCGAGCTTAATATCCAGAAAGAGGAGAGCAAGGCTATGGCAATTGGTAAAATAGTTCCCTGTATACTTCTGAAACAATAGAAAAGAAGTGTCAGAACCACAAAGGCGGCAATAAAGGCTAATGACATGTTATCAAGAGCCATTTCGGTTATCTGGACATCCATAATGGGCATTCCAAACAAATTATAATACTCTACATTATGTTTGTATTTATTTATTATCTCTTCCAGCTCTGCCCTTAAAAGTGCTCCATCGATATTGCTTTGTGGCTCTACCATTAGTAATCCCACATTTCCATCTGCTGATAGATAATTTCCTATTAACATATCATCTTCTAAGGCGTTTTTCTTCAGTTCCTGTGCTTCTTTATCGGTCTCAGGGAATACCTCCACAAAATCTCTTATCTCAATGCCATAATCAGTAGTAATGATTTTAGGCATATTTAAGAATGAATTAACAGAGAGAATATAATCAGATTTTTCTAACTGTTCAAGAATTAGCTTAAAATTCTGGAGGTTTTCCAGATTGAACAAATCCTGATATTCTAAGGAAAGCAAGATAAGGTCCTGATCATATTTTTCAAATTTATCAGAAATTTCCTGGTAAAAAAGTATTTCTGGACTATCTTCAGCAAGGTATTTGGTAATATCATCATCTACTCTTAAGTTTTTAATCTGAGTTGCCCCTGCGACAGTTAGTATTAATACTATTACAATGATAATTTTGGCATATTTGTCAATAAACTGAGCTAATTGTTTCATCAAATACTGTAATCTCCTATTCTATTATTCTTATTACATAAATGCTATATAAATGTAAACTTTGTTCCCCTATATTGTTTTTTTGTAATATTTTAAGACAATCGTATTCCGTATTCCAATTGATAATTATCCTATATTTTCTGGTTTAGAAATACCATAAAGAATAATTTTAGCTAACATATCGATGACCTCTTCAGTAGAGTAGGATAGTTGCGAAACTACCTCGGGAGTAACAATAGATTTGATATTATTCAAAATCATCAGGACTAAGAGGTCTAAGTCAATATCATGGTATATTGTTCCTTCTCTCCTCCCCTCTTGTAATAACTTTCTTAATTCCTTATTAATCAGTTTTTCTTCCAGCCTGTTAATCATTTGCCATGCTTTAGGATTGTTTTTTTGAATATCTTCAAAAGCCCACATATTTAACTGCGAAACCTGAGCCTGTACCAAGGACATTATTTGTTTAAGTGTACTCATGCCTTTATTATCTTTATTTTTAGTAATTTTATTTATTTTAGTATGAAAATCCTGGAAAAAATCAAGAATTACAGATTCCAATAAGAGCTGTTTACTATCAAAGAATTGATAAAGAGTCTTCTTGCTCATCTGGAGTTCAGCAGCCAATTCATCCATAGTAGCCTTTGAGTAACCTTGAGTGAAGAAATACCTCCTGGCAGTATCGAGTATCCTTCTCTTTATTGAGCTATTTTTACGGTCTGTTTCTCTGTTCTTTATTGAAACATTATTCTTCATACTTAATAGTGATTTCCTTTTTCAATTTGTGAGATAACAATATTTTTGAGAAAATTAATTAAGATACCAATTCTAACACAAAAAATAAGAAAACTAAAATAGTATTATTAGTTTCCTTTTGAGATATTACTTTATAATTAGCAATATGTCAATAGCCCAGCCCATATTTTATTTTTTATCAAAATACCAGTTATTTTCTTAATGGGAAGTTAATAGTATAAAATGTTTTTGGAACTCAACCATTTTATTTTATTAAAATTTGAGTTATAATTAAAGTTAACTTATAATTGAAATTAACTCTGATTATTTCAAATAAGGGAGTAACTGTTATGAAGAAAATTGGCGTTGTCCTGTGTGGCTGTGGGGCTCAGGATGGTAGTGAGATTCATGAGGCTACACTAACTTTATATTTTTTGGATAAATTAGATGCTCATATAGAATATTTTGCCCCCAGAAAGCCACAATGGCATACCATTGACCATTCTACCGGTAAGGTACATGAAGAAGAGCACCGACAGATGCTGGAAGAATCTGCCCGCATTTCCAGAGGAGAAATTAAGGATTTATCACAAGCAGAAGCTAGCACGCTAGATGGACTGATATTTCCAGGAGGATTTGGCGTGGCAAAAAACTTGTGTAATTTTGCCTTCGAAAAAGAAAATTGTCAGGTTGATAAAGAAGTAGAGAGAATTATTCTGTCAATGCATAAAGCTGGCAAGCCACAAGGATTTATCTGTATTGCACCTGTTTTAGCAGCCCGTGTTTTAGGTATGTTTCATCCTAATTTAACCATAGGAAATGACCCTTCAACTGCACATATTTTAGAACAATGGGGAGCGAAACATATAACCTCGAGGGTGGATGAAATCGTATACGATTCCCAACAAAAGATAGCATCTACAGCTGCCTATATGTTAGGACCTACTATATCTAAGATTGCCATAGGAATTGAAAAATTGGTAACACAGATTATGGAGGCTTGACACTCACCACACATTTATTTT
>JAQVGY010000056.1 GCA_028696495.1 Atribacterota bacterium | reverse complement strand
TTTTTCTTTAATTTCACTGCGGTACCATAAGCTAAAATCTCTGATGCTGCCTGCATAATAGACGAAGTGGTAAACCGAATACCGACAATACCATCTGCTCCCAACATTTTAGCATTTACTATCATGCGATCAATGGCCTGTTCTCGAGATTCCGAAAGTAGCTTGGTATATTCATCAACTTCTCCCCCTACTATATTACGAAAAACAGCCATCATATCTTTGCCCACATGACGTGCACGAACTGTATTACCTTTTACCAATCCTAAAGTCTGAGTAATTTCATATTCGGAAAATTGATTCTGAGTAGTTAATAACATCTATATTTTTGCCCCCTTATTTCTCAACATCTTTAGAATAGTGATCATCTTTAGAGCTTTTCATTCTGTCACTCAATGCTTTAATAAAAAGCAACCCCAAACCGACCAGTGTTATCAATCCTATAATCCCTATCCACACATTCCGGAACATGCCCGCTATCCCGGCAATTATCCAGACTATAGCTACAATAATTAAAATAATATAACCAGTTTTTTCCATATATTCAGCCCCTTATTAAAATACCATTTTTTTCCTCAAACAGCACAATGAAATAATAATTGCTTTACCAATTTTTTACTTTTTAACCTTGCGGTGTATCAAATAGAATATTTAGAGCTTCAGAAATACTGGGATGTGAAAATATACCATCACGGAGAACGGTATAAGACAAACCAGCAAGCATTGCTACCTGCAAGATAGCCATTATCTCACCACCTTCAAGGCCCAAAATCGCCGCACCGAGAATTTGATTGTTTTTGGAATTGACAATTGCTTTCATTATACCCTCAGTTTCTCCTGTTTCAATAGCACGAGCTACCCAGCTCATAGGCATTTTGAACACTTTGTAATCATAGCCGCCCTCTTTAGCCGCTTTCTCTGTCAGACCTATGCGCCCCAGCTGTGGGTCAATAAAAACAGTATAGGGTAGTTGTCTTCCCGAAGTACTGTCATTACCATTTTGCAAAATATTTTTGCTTAAAATCCTGTAGTCATCATAAGAGATATGGGTAAATTGCGGCTCTCCGTTTACATCTCCTATCGCATAGATACCGGGAACCTCTGTCTCTAAATATTCATTGACCGGGATAAAGCCATGTTTGTCTGTTTTAATGCCGGTAGATTCAAGATTTAAATTAGCACTGTTGGGAACCCTTCCCGTAGCAACCAGCAGATGACTTCCTTCAACAGTCTGTTCTTTCTCATCTTTTACCACTGTTAAAACAATCCTTTTCTCTCCAGGTGCCTCAACTTTAATCGTTCTGGCATTACACAATATCTCAATTCCTTCCTCCCTTAGAATTTTGGCTACTTCTTCGGCTATATCTTCATCTTCATTGGGAAGAAGCTGTTTATCTAATTGTATGATAGTTACCTTGCTGCCCAGTCTTCTAAACATCTGGCCAAATTCCAGACCAATGTATCCTCCTCCTATTATCAGCAGGTGTCGGGGCAACTCATCGCTTTCCATTATTGATGTTGAATTGAAATAGGTTGATGTTTCCAGACCATCAATGGGAGGCCTGGAGGGACTGGCACCGCTATTAATTATAATTAAGTCTGCCTGAACAGGTAATTGACCCCCGGTATTCATGCTTACCTTTAGAAGTTTTTTACCGATAAATCGTGCTTCACCCTCAATGAGGGTAAGTCCCTGTGTTGATAATAATTGTTTTTGAAGCCCCTCTCTGAAACTCTCTACTACCTCTTTTTTGCGTTGTACTATTCTTGAAAAATCTATGGATTCCAATATAGAATTAATTCCAAATTCTTTTGCTTTATTAACTATATGGGCAACTTTTGCAGATGCAATCATAGTTTTAGTTGGAGTACAAGCGATATTAACACAAGAACCGCCTACATGCCACCGCTCTACCAGCGCAACCTTCTTGCCTGATTTTGCCAGTTCAATAGCCAGCGGGGTCCCTCCCTGACCTGAGCCAATAATAATCGCATCAAAAACCTCAAATTCTTTATTCATTTTTAAATCCTCCTTACTAAAATACTAACTAATATGATATCAAGGAATTTAATATTATATGTTGTGAAGATGTTTTATATATTATACCATTCATAATCTATAATATCTTTTTAAAAGTTTTTTGTTTATATTTTTGTAAAATCTTTGGATAGAAACCTCTTACTTTCATTATCAGACTTTTTTTGTTATACTCATCTTAAAAGAACAAAAGGGGGTTCTATTATGAAAAAGTTTATTATTTTTCTGGTCATACTTTTTATATCTGTAAATTTTATTGCCTGTAATAATGAACAGGGCAAAGAGGAAGCTACAAAAGGGCCGGTAACCATCGGTACCTTTATTGACAGCGAAGGTGCCGTTCTGGGAAAGATGATGGTAATGCTATTGGAACAGGAGGGCTATGAAATCATTGATAAGACTGAATTTGGGACACCTGATATCTTAAGAAAAGCATTACTGGCAGGTGAAGTCAATTTGGTGCTGGATTATACCGGTTCCGGTCAGTATTACCATGATGTTGAGGATACTGATATCTGGTCGGATGCCAGAGAAGGATACCTGCTAACCAAAAAATTAGATGAAGAAGAAAATAATATCATCTGGTTGGAACCCGCCAATGCAAACAATACTGAAGCGCTGGCAGTAAGGAGAGAATTTTCTGAAGCCAATAATATCAAAAACATGGAAGATTTTGCCAGATATGTCAACGAAGGAGGAACAGTAAAATTGATCTGTTCAGCTTCTTTTGCAGAAAATATTAAAGGCCTGAGAGGATTTGAAGAAGCATATGGGTTTCACCTTAGTGCAGAGCAGCTTATAGTCCTTGCCTCTGGAAATACGGCAGAAATGCTCAAAGCTCTGGTGGAAAAGACTAATGGTGTTAATGTATCACTGGTATATGGTACAGATGGTGCCTTAGATAAAATGGACCTTGTGGTACTAAATGATCCTAAAAGCATTCCCCCGGTCTATCTGCCTGCACCTGTCCTGCAAGGAGCTTTATATGAAAAATACCCGGAAATTGAAAAACCTTTGAACAGATTATTTCAAAGCTTGAATGAAGATAACCTGAGACAGCTAAATTCAAAAGTAGCCTATGATGGTATGGCAGCAGAAACGGTTGCCCGAGAATATCTTGAGGAAAATGAATTGTTAATCAAATAGAGGATTTCAGATGTCTGATTCCGGGAAAAAAATCTCTATTCTGGGAGCACTTGTTCTTACTCTTTCTTTTCTTTTGCTGAGTTTTGCTGAATACAGACCCAATAGAGTGCTCACCGGCACCAATATTGGTGCAAGGGAACTCTTTGGCAATGGTTTTTTCTTGTTGATATTTCTCTCCATAACAATTATTGTCCTAATCATTACTAACCATAAAAAGTATAAGTTAATGGTTGGTTTAGCTTCTCTTCTCATGATGGGATTAGTCTTATATCTATTTGGGACAGCCATAGTCAAGGAAACCTTTAATATAATTCCAAATGGCAGAATATCTTTAGGAATAGGCTTCTGGAGCATTTTTTTGGGTATGGAAATGGTAATGAATGGTTGCTTAAAAGGTGATAAAAAATGCATATTATACAGAAGACTCTTTTATACAATACTCATCCTGATGATTCTTATTTTTCTGCTAAGCGGCCATCTAAATAACCTGTCTATAATGAAAGAATTTTTCAATAGAAGTGGCACTTTTTTCAGACAGATTAGACGCCATTTTTCCCTGTCAATATTTTCTGTTATAGCAGGTTTAATTTTAGGCATTCCCACCGGCGTACTAATCTATAAAGAGAGAAAAATAGAAGGTCCAATTTTATTTATAATTAACCTGGGCCAGACCATCCCTACTCTATCATTACTGGGCATAGTCATGGTGCCTCTTACACTTCTCAGTCAACAGAACAAATTTATAAAAGATATCGGTATAAGCGGGGTGGGATTTGCTCCGGCATTTATTGTTCTGGTCATATATGCCCTTTTCCCAGTAGTGCATAACACCATTGCAGGACTAAAAATGATTGACCAGGATCTGCTGGAAACAGCAGCAGGTCTGGGCATGAAGAATAATCAGATTTTCTGGAAGATACAACTCCCCCTGTCCCTGCCCATTATTCTGGGAGGTATCAGAATAGCGATAACTCAATCTATTGGCAATACTATTTTAGCCGGACTTATCGGGGGTGGAGGGCTGGGCAGTATTATCTTTCTGGGTTTAGCCCAGGCTGCTCCGGATCTTATATTACTGGGGGTTATCCCTTTGATTGCTATGGCTTTTATTATGGATTCAGTAATTTCATTCTTTATCTTTTTTTATAAGAAGAGATATTTGGGGTTAGCAGAATGATAGAGCTTAAGAATGTAACCAAGAAATATCATGATATTACTGCTTTGAAGAATTTTACTTTACAAATTCCCAAAGGAGTCCTCCTGGTACTGCTGGGCCCATCCGGTTGCGGAAAATCAACGGTAATAAAACTTATAAATCACCTGATTGAACCTACCTCAGGAGAGATATATATAAATAATAAAAATATAAATGAAATGAATCTTATCAATCTAAGGAGAAGCATAGGTTATGTTATTCAAAGTATAGGGCTTTTCCCTCATTATAATGTCTATGAAAATATTATCATCGTTCCACGACTTCTCAAATGGTCAAAAAAAGATATCGATCACCGGGTTGATTTTCTTCTCGACCTGGTAGGATTAAACAGAAATTATAAGAATAAGTTTCCTTTCGAACTATCCGGAGGTGAGGGTCAGAGGGTCGGTGTGGCAAGGGCACTGGCAGCAGACCCTCCTATATTACTCATGGATGAACCTTTTGGTTCGGTAGACCCTCTGAATAGAGAGAGATTGCAAAAAGAGTTTTATAAAATTCAAAGAGAGCTCAAAAAAACTGTCCTATTTGTGACACATGATGTGGAAGAGGCTATCAGACTGGCTGATAATATAGCAGTAATGAAACCGGGTGAATTAGCCTCTCTGGGAAGTCCCTGGGATTTTGTAACTGACCATAGAGAAGAATATGTAAAAGAATTTTTGGGAGGCGAATATGCCCTGAAACTTTTAACCAGATTCATGGTACAGGATATAATGGAACAGAAAAATATTAAGAATAAGGAATATACTCGAGGCCGGGTTTTGCAGGTTAAAAAAGAAAATACCGTTTCCAGTGCACTCGCTTTAATGATATCTAAAGGTATCGATTTCTTGGAAGTTGTAGATGAGCAGGAAGAGATTGTCGGTTCAATAACCTTTGAAGACATATTAAAGAATGTTTTTAGAGGTACAAGAAAATGAAAAAAGTAAAACAGCCATTTTTTATTGTTACAGCCCTACTTTTTATCCTCTTTCTTATCAGTATTTTGAAATTTGATATTATAGAGAATATACTTATCCTTCTCATAAAACCAAAAAGCTTCTTCTTAGCCAGAGTAAGTCTATTTGAGATTGCCAAACAACATATCCTCATTGTAATCATTTCCAGTTCTCTATCGATAATTATTGCACTTACCATCGCTATCCTAACAAGGTTCCCCTTCATGAATGATTTTGAAGAATTTTTATTAGGGCTGGCAACATTCGGACA
>JAQVGY010000055.1 GCA_028696495.1 Atribacterota bacterium | reverse complement strand
GCTATTCAATATGTTGCTGAAAAAGTTAAAGAGATGTTGCTAAATTACGCAGCTACCCTCTTTGAAGATAGGCCGGAGAATCTGGTTCTGGCTCTCAACGAGGAATTGGGACAGGGGATAATCTATCCTATAGATTTACCGGAAAAATATAAGACTATTGCCGAGATTGCCGATCATGCCCGAATTAATAGTGTAGGCACTTTTGTTTATACTTCTACCTTAAGACAGAAAAACTGTCCTCCCTGTTTTATCACTTACTTTACTGAGGTTGAAGTTAATACAGAAACAGGTGAGATTTCGGTACCCAGAGTGGTCATGATGGGTGATTCGGGGACCATTATTAACCCTGAGTTATGGAAGGGTCAGATACTGGGTGCCTATGCCTTAGGTATCGGTTTAGGAAAATTAGAGGACATACCATATAATAAAGTGTCAGGAAAATTGAATTGCAATGGTATGATTACCGATTTTAAAGTACCTATTACTACCGATATGCCTCATGTTGATAATATCGTTGTAGAACATGCCCATACCTATGAACCGACAGGTCCTTTTGGTGCCAAAGGGATTGGAGAGGCTGCCTTAAGTGCGGTAGCATCTTCTTTTGGCAATGCAGTATATGATGCAGTGGGAATTCGTTTTCACAAACTTCCCATCACCCCTGAAGTGATGTTAAAAGCCTTGCAAGAAAAGAATAGAATTGGAGGGAAGAATAAAGATGCACACTAATACCAGAATATTAGCAAATAAATTCGAATATTTTGCCCCTAAAAGTTTAGCTGAGGCCCTAAATTTACTGGAACAGTACCAGGAAAAGAATATTAAGGTATTGGCAGGAGGCACTGACTTACTGGTGAAGATGAAGACTGTAGACCTTAACGTTGATTATCTCATGTATCTTAAAGATATAGCCGAGCTTAATTTTATCAATACCAGCAATGGATTATCAATTGGGGCAACTATTCCCTTTTCCCATATTGTTAAAGAAGATAGAATAAAAACAGAATATACCGCCCTGTATGAAGCAATCCAGGCCATAGCTGCTCCAGCTATTAGAAATATGGGAACAATAGCTGGTAATATTGGGAATGCCTCTCCGGCAGCTGATACCGTACCTGCACTGGTAGCCTTTGATGCACAGGTTCTAATTGAGAATAAGCAATCTAAGAGAACCGTATTGTTAAAAGATATATTTTTAGGTCCGGGGAAAACTCTTTTAAGACCTGATGAATTAATCACTCGAATTGAAGTACCGCAAGTAAAACCTAATACCGGTAGTGCATTTATCAAGAAAAGCAGGGTAAAGGCAGATCTGGCTAAGATAAATCTTGCTGTCGCAGTACAAAGAAATGGACAGAACTGTGAGGACTGTAAGATTGTATTCGGCTCTGTAGCAGCTACAGTGGTAAGGGCAGAAAATACTGAAAAACTGCTAAAGGGGAAAGCCTTAACAGAGGAGTTAATCTCTCAAGCAGCTCAGGGGGTGGCTGATGAAATAAAGCCCATAGATGATATTCGTTCAACTGCGGAGTACCGTATAGCTATGTCCAGAGAGATGCTTCGAGATGCCCTGAATTTAGCCTGGGCGAGGACCTATTCAGAGGCAAAGCCCAATCTTAAAGGTGGAGGTGAATAATACCTTGAAAAAGATTCCTATTAAATTTACCATTAATGGTCAACAGAGAGAAGCCCTGGTCCAACCCAACGACCTGTTGATTAATCTCTTAAGAGATGAATTGTACCTTACCGGAACTAAATATGGTTGTGGCATAGGGGAATGTGGTGCCTGTACAGTCTTTTTAGATGATGAGCTGGTATTAGCCTGTTTGATATTGGCTGTAACAGTTGATGGAAAAGAGATTACTACTATTGAGGGGCTGGCTAGAGGCAAGGAACTCCACCCCATGCAAATTTCTTTTCTGAAAAATGCGGCTGTACAGTGTGGCTTTTGTACCCCAGGTATGATTATGACTGCCATATCCCTAATGAAAGAAAATCCCGATCCAAGTGAAGAGGAAATTCGGGAATACATGAGAGGAAACATCTGTAGATGTACTGGCTATACACAGATTATTAAAGCAATTAAAGAATATGCTCATAGTATGAAAGGTTAAAAGTGTAATTAACTGTTTTTCAAAGAACAGATTGGAATTAAAGTAAGTAAAAAATATTATTATGAATTGCAAATTATCAATATTTAATAGAAAGATAGCTGGTGATTTCACTATTCTCGCTAATATTACTGCGAGAAATACAAGAAAACAAAAAGAAGGGGGAAGTTATGTCTAAACATAAGATAGTTGGTAAACCAATTCCGCGTTATGATGCCCGTGCAAAAGTAACCGGAAGTCTAAAATATGCTGATGACTTCATTTTACCAGGCATGTTATACGGCAAAGTTTTGAGAAGTATATATCCGGCAGCAAAAATCTTATCTATCGATACCACAGAAGCAAAACGGTTAGAGGGAGTAAAGGCAGTTTTAACTGCCAAAGATGTCCCCAATAATGAGACTGTTACCCGATTTGGACAGAGCACCGAGGTAGGAAAGGGATTTGAAGGGCTGTATCGTGTTCTTGCTGACAAAAAAGTGAGATTTATGGGAGAGGCAGTTGCGCTGGTTGCTGCCGAAACCGAAGAGATTGCGGAACAGGCTTTGGATTTAATTAAGGTAAATTATGAGCCATTACCAGGGGTTTTTGATCCCGAAGAGGCTATGAAACCAGGTGCCTATCTGGTGGGAGAAAGTGGTAGCAATATAATTGGGGAATTTGGCTGCTCACAGGGAGATGTTGAAAAAGGATTTGCTGAGTCAGATGTAATTATTGAAGATACCTATAGAGTAACCTTCCAGGACCATGCCTTTATGGAACCTGAATCAGGTATTTCCTGGATTGATGATTATGGTGTATTGAATATTCGGGTTAGCTCTCAGGTCATTGAACACTTCAGAGATGTTGCTGATGTGTTAGGTATACCCCATAATAAAGTGCGTTATATTGGCACCATTATGGGTGGGGGATTTGGTGGAAAAGAAGATATTACAGTTGAGTCTTATTTAGCCCTTCTTACCTGGTATACCAAAAAGCCGGTAAGACTGGTTTATAATCGTGATGAAACCTTTATGTGTCATAGCAAGAGACATCCGTTTGTTATGAAATATAAAGTTGGAGCTAAAAAAGATGGTAAGCTGGTTGCCTTAGAAGCAGAATTAATCGGTGATTCTGGTGGATATCCTTATTTAAGTGCCTGGGTTACTCTCTATGCCACAGTCAATGCAGCAGGTCCTTATGTGGTTCCCAATGTTAAAGTTAAAGCGGATGTTGTGCTGACCAATAATACCTTTACCAGTGCCAATAGAGGATTTGGAGCACCTCAGCCCAATGTTGCCTATGAGAGCATCATGGATGAGTTGTCTCGTAAGCTTAATATTGACCCTGTGGAAATGAGGCGCATAAACTGTATTACTACCGGTGGAGCTCTTTCTACAACCGGTCAGGTTTTTAATACCTATGTTGCTTTCCCGGAAGCCGCAGAAAAAGCCTGGGAAGCCCTGGGAGAGCCTTCTGATAGTGAAGATGAGAATATTAAGGTTGGACGGGGTTTGGCTGTAGGATTGATGAGCTATGGCAGAATGACTTTTTTACATGATACCTCCCGTTGTTATGTAAAATTAGAATCAGATGGAAGCGTCCTGATCAGGTCTGGTATTCCTGATTTAGGAGCCGGGCAGATCTCTTTACTCTGTCAGATTGTAGCAGAAGAATTGGGAGTGCCGATGTCAAAGATAAGAATTTACCATTCTGATACGGCTTTGACCCCTCTTGCGGGGACAACTACAGCTACCAGACAATGTTATATGTCAGGAAATGCAACTTTGAAGGCAGCCAGAGAAGTTAGAAGCAGAATTCTGAAAAAAGCAGTAGAGATATTGAATGTTAATGAAGGCAATTTGGATATTGTCGATGAAAATGTAGTAGTGACCTATGATCCTTCTCAATATGTAAGTTTAAATAAAGTGGTAAAAGCTTGTGATACAGCAGGAATAGAATTATTCTGCGAAGCACAATTTAATGCCCCCTTCACCCCTGTTCCCGATTTATCCAATATAAGAGGGACCACTCATCCCGACTTTACATTTGGTGCTCAGTCGGCAGAGGTGACAGTAGATATAGAGACCGGGCAGGTGAAGGTCAATAAAATCGTTACCTGCTATGATGTTGGAAAGGCAATAAACAAAGCAGCTGTAGAAGGACAGATGGAGGGTGGCTCTATATATGGAATGGGTTATGCCCTCTATGAAGACTACCAATTAGAGAAAGGAGTACCAAAAACTCTCTCCTTTGCAGAATACCGTATTCCTTCATCCCTTGATGTCCCGGAAGTTGAAACAATTCTTATCGAATCAGGTGGAGGACTTGGTCCTTATGGTGCTAAGGGAATTGGTGAGCCGGCTTGCAGCATTATTGCCCCGGCCCTTATAAATGCTGTTTACGATGCAGTTGGGGTCAGGATTAAGAGTTTACCTATCACACCTGATAAAATATTGAAAGCTTTAAAAGAAAAGTCACTTTAAAATTGGTATTGTTGATGGATAAATCAATTTGTAATCACAGGAAAATAACATACCATATTAAACGAAGGAAGGGAAAATAATTATGTTAAAAAAAATAAATAAATTTGAGTATTTTGCACCTTCTACTTTAGCAGAGGTTATTTCTCT
This sequence comes from Atribacterota bacterium, assembly GCA_028696495.1. Lineage (GTDB taxonomy): Bacteria > Atribacterota > Phoenicimicrobiia > Phoenicimicrobiales > Stramentimicrobiaceae > Stramentimicrobium. The sequence goes on along the minus strand of JAQVGY010000055.1, from coordinate 944 downwards.
TTTAGCTGAATACAAAGGGAAGGCAAAGCTGTATGCCGGTGGGACTGATGTTTTAGTTCAGATGAAACAGAGGAAGATAACCCCCGAGTATATAATTGATATTAAGAAAATTCCAGAACTAAATGGTATTACCTACAGTCCGGAAGGAGAGCTAACAATAGGTGCCCTGGTAACACATGGTCAATTTGCCATTTCTAAAAATGTACCGGAAAAGTTCACTATGCTTAAAGAGGCATCTCTGGCAGTAGGTTCTGTTCAAACTCGTAACCGCGGAACCATAGTTGGTAATATCTGTACCTCATCTCCTGCTGCTGACACACCACCGGCTCTGCTGGCTTTGGATGCAGGATTGAAATTGGTAAGTTCTACAGGTGAAAGGACAGTGAAAATCAACGATTTCTTTACCGGTCCTTTCAAAAATATACTTAAAGATACAGAAATAATTACTGAGATACTGATACCGGGTTTACCTGAAAATAGTGGTGGAGTGTATTTATGGCATTCCAAAATAACAGAGGAAGATGAAACCTTAGTTGGCGTAGGGATAGTGCTGACTGTTGATAATTTAGAAAACAGAGTCTGTACCAACCTGAGAATCGGATTGGGCTCAGTAGCTCCCACACCCATGAGAGCAGTGAAAGCGGAAGATTTTCTTAAAGGAAAAATAGTCGATGAGGAGACCATAAAACAGACCGCGGAAATAGCCGCAAATGAAAGTTTGCCACGTTCACGGGCAGAATATCGTAAAGAGATGGTGAAAGTTCAGACAAAACGTGCTTTGAGTCAGGCTCTAAAGAGAATAGAGAGGTAATAAAGGAGATAATTATGGATAGTAAGATAAATATAAAGGTAAATATCAATGGTGATGATTATAGCCTTGAGATAGAACCAAATACTCTACTATTAGATTTACTTAGAAATAAATTAGGTCTGACCGGTACCAA
>JAQVGY010000054.1 GCA_028696495.1 Atribacterota bacterium | reverse complement strand
AGATTGAAAAGAAGTTCAATTGGGGCAAAAAAATTGTTGAGATAGATAGTGGCTATATGCCAGCTATCTTTACCCCTAAAGCTTTACTGGTGCTGATGCTTCCCCTTATTGCAGGGTTAAATGGAAGAATGGTCAATAAAAAAATATCTCCCCTGCAGGATAAACTGGAACAAACCTTATTCAGTCCCCTGTTATCTATTTACAGTGATGGAACAATTGATTATGCTGAGGGGAGTGCTCCCTGTGATGATGAGGGGATACCTATGTGTAAACTACCCTTGATAGAAAAAGGGGTATTAAAAAATTATTATTATGATTTACATAATGCTGCCGAAGCAGGGGTAAAACCAACCGGTAATGGCATGAGGAATAGCTATCATACTTCCCCCTCTCCGGGAATAAGCAATCTGGTTATTCCAGAAGGAGAAACCTCTTTTGCCGATATGGTTAAGGATATCAAAGAAGGTATTATAATTGACCAGGTATTAGGGTTAGGGCAGGGCAATATTCTTAGCGGCGCTTTTTCCAACAATGTCCAGCTGGGTTATAAAATAGAAAAAGGGGAAATAACAGGCAGGATTAAAAATGTAATGATAGCAGGAAATGCCTTAGAGGTTTTAAAAGATATTGTTGCAATTGGTAGTGAAGTAGATTGGAAATCTGGCAGATATTGTTTTCCACATATCTATATAAAAGCAATTTCCGTTGCAACAAAAAATTAAGAAAGTTAAGATAGGATATAAATTTAATGATAAAATTTTTACTTATAAGACATGGAGAGACTTTTAGCAATGCTGAAAAACGTTATGCCGGACATCATGATGTTGGACTGACGGAAAAGGGGATCTGGCAGGCAGAGCAATTGTCAAAACGCTTGACAGAATTTCCAATCAAAGCAATTTATAGTAGTGATTTAAAAAGAGCGATTCATACTGCTACTATTGTTAATAAAAAACATCAGCTAAACCTGAGAATTGACCCTCTTTTAAGGGAAATTAATTTTGGAGAATGGGAAGGGTTATGCTTTGAGGAGATAAAAAATAATCATGAAAACCATAGCTATTGGATGTGTGAACCGCATCTGCCCCTTCCTGGCGGAGAGAGTATGTCTGATTTTAAAAAAAGGGTTTTAAGTGGTTTAGAGAAGATAATTGCCGAACACGTTCATGGCGAAGAGTGTGAAACCGTTGCTATTGTCTGTCATGGTGGGGTTACCAGGATAATTATCGGTAACGCTCTCAATATCCCTCTTGATAAATTATGGTTTATAAAACAGGATTCCACTACTTTAAATATTATCAATTACTATAAAGAAGATATCTATTTTGTAGAGACTATCAATGATACTAATCATTTGAATATCAATCCCATATTAATAGAAAAGGATAGAACAAATTAGCTGATGAACAATAAATTCAAAGAAATTATTGGAAATATTCCATCTATCGATAGCGCTATCATGAAAGATGCCTTTAATCATTTTGATAAACTGGCGAAACCGCAAAAAAGTTTAGGGAGACTGGAAGAGATAGTTGCCAGAGCAGCAGGAATTTATGGACAGCTATCCCCCTCTATAGAAAGAAAAGTAATCTTTCTAATGGCTGCTGACCATGGAGTTACCAATGAGGCAGTCAGTGCCTATCCCTCAGAGATTACCTATCAGATGGTATTGAATTTTTTAAAGGGTGGTGCTGCTATAAATGTACTGGCTCGCCATTTTGGTGTGGATATAGTGATTACTGATATTGGAGTGAAGGGAGATTTATCGGGCAGGGTAGGTGTTGTCCAAAAAAAGATTGCCCCTGGAACCAGCAATATGGCAAAAGGGCCGGCTATGACCAGAGAAATGGCAGAAAGGGCAATTAAGACCGGATTTGAGGTCTTTGAAAATGCTTTTTCAGAAAAGAAGATTGGTTTGATTGGATTAGGAGAAATGGGAATTGGTAATACCACAGCAGCAAGCGCCATTATCAGTCTGCTGACCGATTCCAGAGTTGAAGATATAGCTGATTGCGGAGCCGGGTTACCCGAGGAGGCAGTTCAGCGTAAAATAGAGGTAATCAAAAAATCTCTTTCTTTAAACCGCCCTGTTCTTGATGATGCGATAGATGTTTTGGCAAAAGTGGGAGGCCTGGAGATAGGTGGTCTGGTTGGCTGTATTTTTGCTGCTGCAAGGAGAAGGATTCCCATAGTAATGGATGGACTAATCTCAGGAGCCTGTGCCTTGTTGGCAGTAAGATTAAATCCCCAGATAAAAGATTATCTCTTTACCAGCCATTGTTCCCGGGAAAAGGGGCACAAGATTGCCCTTGATTACTTGGGTATGTTCCCTATTTTTGACCTGAAAATGCATCTTGGTGAGGGAACCGGAGCTATATTTGGCATGAATTTTATAGAAGCCGGGTTTAAACTACTAAATCAGATGGCTGCCTTTGATGACCTGCCAATTGATAGATGATGGTTGATTGATAAAGGAATCATTCAATACATTATAAAAAATAAATATTTATCTAAAAATAGAACAAAAAATAAAAAATAATTTGAAATTTTAACAATGGAAAAACATAAACCAAAACTAATTTTGATTACCGGTGGGGCAAGGAGTGGCAAGAGCTCATTTGCTGAATCACTTGCTCAAAAAATGAGTGAAAATATTGCCTATATTGCGACAGCACAGATGCTCGATGAGGAGATGAGGGAAAGGATAGCTGAGCATCGTAAGAAAAGGCCAAAAAACTGGAAAACATATGAGGAAACAGAACAGGTGGATAGAATCATTCAGGATATTGACGCTAAGACAGGGGTAATCATTATTGATTGCATGACCTTGCTGGTCTCTAATCTAATCTCAGACTATAATGAGGAGTCTCCCAGAGAGATGTTTGCCTCAAAGGTTAAAGATAAAATTGAACAGATTATTGAAGCATCTTTAAAATGCCAGGCAACAGTTATTATAGTATCCAATGAAGTAGGTTCAGGCCTTGTTCCCGCTAATCCCATCGGTCGGTTTTATCGGGATATATTAGGTCGGACAAATCAATCTATTGCCCGCAATGCTGATTTAGTATATCTTATGGTAACCGGTATCCCGCTATTAATTAAGGGTAATAAAGATGAGTAGTATTAGTATTACCCGGCTCATTCGCAGATTTTTATTAGCACTCTCTTTTTTGACCGTTTTACCCATTCCTTTAATCTTTTTTAAAAAAGAGATAGAAAATAACAATAGTGTTAATGCTGATTTTTCTAAATCCAGTGTCTTTTTTCCCCTGGCAGGTCTGCTTATTGGCGGTATTCTTTATGTATTCTATCTGTTGCTGAAATATATTAATTTACCGGTACAACTGCAGGCAGGATTTTTGCTGGCAATATGGGTATTTTTAAGCGGAGGACTTCACCTGGAAGGGCTGGCTGATATGGTGGACGGGTTTTCTGGTGGAGAGAATAAAGAAGATATTATTCGTATTATGAAAGATGGCTCAATAGGGGCAAAGGGGGCAATTGTCTTAATCTTATTAATTTTATTAAAATATCTTTTATTGTACAGCTTAACCGAATCTTCTAAAGGCGGAGTTTTGCTCCTGGCTCCTATGCTGGGAAGATGGTCTATGGTCATAGCAGCTTATTCGGGGAAACCGGCATCCTCTTCAAATACTTTGTCAAATATGTTTACCCGATATCTGGGCAAGAAAGAATTATTGATTTCAACATTATCTGCAGTAATCTTCATTTTTTTAATATTTTCTGGTCGACTTATATTTGAGCCACTCATTCTATTGTTAATTACAGCAGGAGCAACTGCCATTCTGGTAGCTTATTCCAAGCGGAAAATTGGGGGAATATGTGGCGATGTAATTGGAGCTGTCAATGAAATAAACGAATTGGTTGTAATATTAGTCTCATTTTTAATAATAAATTAATGGATTAGTCCCTAAATTACCGAAAGGACTAACCCATTAACTTTAACTAAAAGAAGTATTCAAACCCTCAAGTATAATAAATAGAGCAAAAAAGCCTGAACTTGTTGAAATGATAATACTATTTGAAAATAGTAAATCTTAAGTTGATTTAAATTGGCTCAATCTCTGCTCACCGGCTTCCAAAATCAGCTTTAACATCTCCCCATAAGATATACCGGCAAATTCTGCCATCTTTGCCAGATGCCCATCCCAGCACCATCCCGGATTGGGATTTACTTCCAGGAGTTTAGGAATACCATTATTATCTATTCTCCAGTCAAGTCGTACATAATCTCTGCATTCCAATCTTTCTGATAGTTTTAAACAACATTCAATAACAAATTTTTCAGTATTTTCAGGAAGGTTAGCAGGCACAGATTTGATATTCCAATAAGGGGTATCGGGTAACCACTTCGATTCATAGCCACATATCCTGGGTAAATCTTCCGGTAAATTAGAATAATCAGCCATAATTATGGGTAGCACATTATAAGATTCAGGAGGATTCCCCAATATGCCAACGCTAAGGTCATTACCAGTCAAAAATTCCTCGACCAGAATTGGGTTATCATAACCAAATTTCTCTCTAATCTCAGAAATAGCATTTACTATCTCCTCAAAATTATTGGCTACACTGCGCTGGGTGATACCGAAACTGGAGTCCCCTAAGTTGGGCTTCACGATAACTGGAAAATTAAAAGATAATTCAAAGATGACATCATTTGGCTTTATGAAAAAAGCTTCCGGTACCGGAATACCCATTTCTCTGGCAATTCCACGCACCAGAGATTTGTCATAGCAAAATGCCAGACATTGCGGACCGGAGCCGGTATAAGGCAGATTAATCATCTCCAAAAGAGAAGGGATGTGTAATTCTTTTAGTGCTTCATTGTCATACCCCTCATCACAGAGGTTAAAGACAAAATTTACCTTATCTTTTTCTTTCAGTTTAACAATATCACTGATTAGACTGTCATGGTTGTTTAAATATTTGAATTGATAGCCCTTTAATTCACCCAGCTCTGCCTTTAATCTATCAATAGTATACAGGTCATCATCATCAAAGATAGCCGATGGTTTTAAAGGGTCTGTTTTATTGGGATCCCCCAGAAGAACTACCACTTTTTTTAATTGCCCGCGCTCTTTTTTCCTTATAGGGGTCCATTCTTTTTTAGTAATAGCGGTGGCAGTTATACATCTTTCCATCATACCCAAATCCTGATTTCTTTTAGAATCAGGAGACATCGTCCCATGAAAAGTTATTTCGCTAAAACCAGCGGCAGTTAAAAGTTCGCGTAGGTTTTCCTGAGAATATAAGCGCTCAGCATAAAACTGGTCAGCAATTATTCCTTTTTCTATATGAGAGACTACTTCTCTAGAGATAAGGCGTTGTTTATCTAAGGACAGAGAGCGTTCTCTACAGACAAAATGTTTTTTATCAATCCACTCCCAGGAACGTGGTTGAAAGTGTTCTTTTAGATAATCTCCATCGGTAACCTGAATGAGTAGCTTTCCCCAGGGCTTGAGGGCTCTAAACACCTCTTTTAATACCCTTAAATCATCTTGTATTGTCTCAAAATAGCCAAAGCTATTTCCCAGGAGCATTACTATATTAAAAAAATCGTTGTTAAATGGTATTTTACGAGCATCACCCTCTTTAAACTTAACCCTGAGGTCTTCTTTTTTTGCCATTGATTTGGCTTTCTGGATAAGATAATGTGAACGATCCAATCCTTCTATGTTTTGAAAATTTCTTCTACTTAACTCTATTGAATGCCTGCCCTGACCACAGCAAAGGTCAAGGATTCTATCAT
>JAQVGY010000053.1 GCA_028696495.1 Atribacterota bacterium | reverse complement strand
ATATCCTCATTGTAATCATTTCCAGTTCTCTATCGATAATTATTGCACTTACCATCGCTATCCTAACAAGGTTCCCCTTCATGAATGATTTTGAAGAATTTTTATTAGGGCTGGCAACATTCGGACAGACTATTCCTACTGTTGCCATACTCGCTCTTTTAGTCCCTTTCTTGGGATATGGCTTTAAGCCGGCCCTCTTTGCCCTATTTATATACGGATTCTTACCGGTATTAAGAAATGCCATTGAGGGATTCAACACTATACCTGAGGAGATAAGAGAATCTGCCCGGGCAATGGGAATGAACAGGTTTCAGATTATCACTAAAGTAGAGTTACCACTGGCACTTCCGGCAATTTTAGCAGGGATAAGAATATCATTGATACTCAATATAAGTGTGGCAACCATAGGTGCCACCGTGGGACTGAGCGGATTTGGCACACTGATAGTAAATGGGATTAGGGGTGATGACACCATTATGATTCTAAAAGGAGCAATCCCTGTATCTCTATTAGCTCTTGCAGTAGAGAGTCTCTTTATCAATTTAGAAAAGAGATTTCGATTACCAGTAATAGCAGGCTAATCCCTGATGGACAACTTTGGACTTTTTTTGGGTAGGAAAAGAAAAGACATACCGATAATAACAAAACTATATATTAACCAGCTATATCTGTAAGAACCATTTATATCAGCAATCAATCCAAAAATTGGCGGTGCTATAATCATAGCACCCCTCACAAACAATAATGTCAGCCCTGTTGCAATTCCAGCATGCCTATCCCCTGCAACCTCTCCTACTGTTGTCAGGTATGCTCCGGTCCATCCCAATACCAAAAACCCGAATAAAAAAGAGAAGATAAAGACTAAAACTTGATTTTGAAAAGGGCGATATACAAATAGGCCAAAAAATAGGTACATAATGCCTGAGGACAGTCCTATTAGAAAAACACCTAAACGCCGGTCTGCTCTAAAGAATCGGTCTGAGAAGAACCCCCACATTAAAAGCCCCACCATTCCGCCCATATGAAGAGTAGCAAAGCTCAGGCCGGCAGCAACTTTACTTATCATAAGGTCTTCGGTGAGAAAGACCACAAAATGGGAAAGCAGGGCTCCCTCTGAAATACCAAACACTATACCTGAAAAACATATCCTGAATAAAGGCTTATCTGCTATTATTGAGGAGAGGCGTTCCGGGAAGGTATCCTTCTTTCCTGTCATACCTGCTGGTGTATTAATTCTTTTGCTACTATTGCCCCCATCATGATACAGTTTATAGACAAAAAATCCGGTAAACAGAACCATCAGAGCAGCTATTTGAACGGCAATTCTCCAGCCCATTCTTTCTCCGAGAAAAGGCAGGATACTTGCCCCCAGTATACCTCCCAGTCCAAACCCCGACTGGGTAAAACCCATTGAAAAAGCTCTCTTCTCCTGAGAAGTAGCAAGCATGACTGCCTTTGTGGCAGATGGTGTAATGATACTGAAGCCTAATCCTGATAAAAAGGATAATATTAAAATGAGATTATAGAGAGGAGAAAGGCCCTGGAGTAATAGTAAAATACCGAGACTTCCAATCCCCAAAAGCATACTATTTTTTGGTCCAAAAGAATCTACGATGCTGCCGCTAAATACGGAGAGAAATGATGCACTGATGAAAAAGAAGGTGGAATAATATCCAATTTGAACACGTGAGAGGGCAAACTCTTCACGGACAAAGGGAAGCAATCCCAAAAAACCATTCTGAGCTACACTCAAGGCCAAATAGGGGAGGAATAGTGCAATCAATATCTTTATAAGCCCATAGTCGGTATTTGAATCTTTTTTTCTTTGAGAAGAAGCGTTCAGTCCGTTTTTCATAGTTTTGTTATTTATATTTCTTAAAATCCTTTGCTTATTCTAAATCAATCTGTAATAATGTTCCCATAGTTTGAGGAATGGTATACCCAGTCTAATACTGATTGGGGTTAACCCGGTTCTTATTATACCTTTTTAATTACCATTTCTACCATTTTAAAGAAAAAATAAAAACAGGGTCCTAAGATATTAATTCTATCACTAATACGGGGGAATATAATAAAGGTTTAACAGATATGTACTATTATTGCAATAGCTGTTTTAATGTTTTTATTGTCATCTCTGCAGCACTATCCTGATCAGGCAAAGGAAGTATTTCTGCTGAAATATATCCTTTGTATTCCATCTCTTTTAAGGTGAGTACTATCTTTGAAAAATTGAGATGTCCCAAACCTGGAGCCCAGCGATTACTATCTGCGAAATGAATATGGGTAATATAATCTTTAGCCTTTTTCAGGCTGTCATAGATGGAGACTTCTTCAATATTCATATGGAAGGTGTCTGCCAGCAGACCTAAATTAGGCATATCAACCCTTTTAATAAAGTCTACCCCTTCCTGGAGATTATTGATAAAATTACTCTCATACCTATTTACCGGTTCCAGGGTTAGTTTAATATTTTTTTCCCGGGCAAATTGGGCACAATCCCTTAAACCAGATATGGTCCATTCCTCAGCCTCTTCTTTTCTTGTTCCCACTTTCACAATTCCTCTGATTAAACCTATTATCACCTGGGCACCAAAATGAGAGGCGAATTTGATTTGCTCTATTATCCTCTCCACAGCCATTTTCCTGATAATCTCATTGGGGTCAGAAAGACTCAGTCCTTCCTCTCCCCAGGCCTGCCCTGTGCCAATGGCAGGGACTTCTAAATCGCAATCCTTTACCAATTGTATAATCTTTTCTTTATCCAAATATCCGGGGTCCCTTACTGCCAGTTCAACTCCATCAAAACCAAATTCAGATATCTTTCTGACGTTCTTTTCCAAATCTTCTTTAAAGGCCAGTGCCGAAAACTCTGTCTGTTGTGTAGAAACAACAATACTCTTTTTCATAATTACATCCTTACACAATGCTATATAATGAATATTTTCCAGTTAAGAGGGAGGGTAGGTATATTTTACTATACCACCCTCAGAAATACTGATATTATAAACTATTAATCTGCCCGATATAGGGTAATTCAAAGACCGACTTCCAGCCTTTGCTCATTGGTTCTCTCAAGAAAGGTTCCATCTCTTTGGGATCTCTCAGGCTTATCTTTTCCACCGGCGGTAATTTACCTGAAGGATAGTTTTCCAGAATCTCATCATGAACCAGAGTCAGGTATTTTAGAATTGCCGCAATAGGCCTCTTAGCCTTCTGGGCAGTTGCCCGGGTGGGCTTCCCAACTACTCCTTCTGGAACAGCAGCCCTCTCAATGGCAGAATGCCCTTCTCCCTGCTGCCATTGCTGTGGACGGCGATAGGGATCTACCGAGGTATCAAAGTGCCCATCCGGTAATAAGGATTCCCCTTCTGTATCAACCGCATACTTCATATCCAACATCTCAGGGAAAAGTAGCAATCCTACTGATGCTTCTGCTTCATCGGCATGTATGAAGTTTGTGGTCAGACTGTCTTCTCTATCGATAGGGATAAAGAATTCTCTGATGGCTCGGTGCCAGTCAATCACTCTATAAATACCTGGCAATTGATAGCGTTTGCAAAATTCTTGAAGTCCTGATTCTAATACCCATAGCTGGCCATGATTATTAACCCATATCTGTTTTCTAAAACCATCATTCCACAGTCCCAGCATAACATTGATAATTGTTTCCCGAACCACATCTTCAGGCATAATCACTGTCCCGCCCATCCCAAAATGATGATAGGGGTGTGCACCATAATTTAAGGGAGGCAGGGCAAGGCTTACCGGCTTATCTTTCTTTCCGGTATATCTCCTGATTCCCTCACAGATTTGGGTAACCATGAAGGTATCAAGACCGGTATTGGCATAATCACCATGACATTCTGTACATCCTACCGGTACAAAGACAATATCATTCTTTCTCCTATCTTCAATAACATGCATTCTGGGTGTATTTTGTATATAACTGCCGCCCTTACCTAATTCAGAGGGCGAAGGAATATCATACTCTTTTAAGATTTCCTCAATATCATTCATTGGTGCATCGAAGATTTTTTTCTTCAATTGACCAACCTTATTATTTTCAAAGAAAATATTAGGGTATTCTGTTGTCAGCCATCGGTTTTCCATAAACTCCTCCTTATTGATATCTAATTTAACTTTTATTTAAGACATTTAAATTAATAGCTAATCAAAGACACAGGTAATCTTGGCTTCCTCTCGAGAGGTTCTGAGCATTATAATATGTTCTGGAACCTCTTCCAATGTTATCTTTTTAGTAATAATAGGGGTCATATCCATGCCTGTAGCCATTGAACTGATTACTCTGGGGAATGTTCCATGACCGGAATGACCCTGGGAACCGATTACCTCAGCCCTTCTGACCTGAAACACCTCTCCGGTTAAAGGAATTTTCTTATCAGCCCTGGCTACAATAACCACCGTACTATTAACCATTTTTCCTTCCCATATACATTTCTCTATCCCAGGCCATACTATATCCGGTAAACCGGTTGCCTCTAAATATAGTTTGGCGCCCAATCCGCCGGTAATATCCAAAACACGTTGAGCAAAGTCTTCTTCTGTAGGATTAATAACAAAGTCCACCCCTATTTTTCTGGCTATTTCAACCCTCTCTCTGGAGGGTTCAGAAAGGATTACTCTGGCTGCACCAGCTCTTTTTAATACTGCCACGGCACCGAGTCCGATTGGACCTCCGCCTAAAATTACCACATTATCCCCGGGCCTGATTCCCCCTCCTCTCTCAATTACCGCATTATAGGCAACTGAGGTGGGTTCAGTTAAACTTCCGGCCAGAAAGAGGTCATCACCATGGTATACTGATTTAAGCTCTTCCAAACTCCAGGTATACTTAGCATCAACTTTGACATATTCTGCGAAGGCACCATCGATGCTAAACCCGATTTCCTGTAATTTCTCACAATGATTGGGATATCCATCTACACAAGGTCGGCATGTTCCACACCAGAACATCTCTTCTGCAGTAACTGCCTCTCCCTCTTCATATCTTTTCCCGGTACGTTTATTAAAAGCGTCTTCTCCCGCTTTTGCTACAATACCTGAAAACTCATGACCTAAGACTGCCGGAAAGGCCGTCAAACCTGGGTACCAGATATAGCCATCATCATCCGGCTGTGCCATATGTACATCACTGCCGCAAATACCACAAGCCTTTACTTTTACCAGGATTTCTGTTGGTCCTATTTCTGGTATATCTTTTTCTACAATCCTCAGCTTAGGATTGCGCCATACTTTACTACCTAAATAGGTCAATTTTCCTTCTATATCCTTGGAACCAAGTTTAAATTCGGGCTTGGGATCCCAGGTTGCTTCCAGTACTACAGTCTTCATTTTTTTCACCATTTTATTTTCTCCTTTACTTCTAATTTTCTCATATCAATTAATTCCCCGGCAGGACTTTCTTTCTACCAGCTCGGGCTTTATAAGAATGTTCACAGGGCTTATATGTTTTTCTATCCTTTCCAATAGCTTAACAACAGCGAGATGCCCCATCTCCGCCATAGGCTGCCGGATGGTAGTCAATGGTGGTGTAAGATATGATGCTAACTCAATATCATCAAATCCTACAATGGAAAAATCAAGAGGCACATCATATCCTTTTTCCCGTATTGCCTCTATGGCACCCACTGCCAGTAAATCATTGGCAGTAACAATTGCGGTAGGTAGATTATCAAGTTCTAAAAGACTCCTCATTACCCGATATCCGCCTTTATTCCTGAAATCGCCTTCTCCAATATAATCCTTTTGGAACGGGATACCATAATGCTGTAATGCTTTTTTGTA
>JAQVGY010000007.1 GCA_028696495.1 Atribacterota bacterium | reverse complement strand
TAATCAATTCTATCTCGGCGGGTGTATCAGTAGGAAATCTATTTATTACCACAACCGGGCTAATTCCATGTAATAAAGCAATTTTGATATGTTGCTCTAAATTTTCACATCCTTTTTCTACAGAGGGCAGATTCTCTTCTGCCAGTTTTTCCATATCCAGGGGCTTCCCAGCTACTACCTTTATAAGGCCCCCATGCATTTTTAAGGCTCTTATGGTACAGACAATAACAGCACAATCAACTTTAAGCCCACTTATTCTACATTTAATATTACACATCTTTTCAAAACCCATATCGGAACCAAATCCTGATTCTGTTACCACATAATCGGCTAATCTGCAGGCAATTAAATCAGCAAGAATTGAATTATTACCATGGGCAATATTGGCAAATGGACCGCAATGCATAAAACAAGGCCCATGTTCCAGTGTCTGGATAAGGTTAGGATTAAGTGCATCCTTTAAGAGAACAGTCATAGCACCGGCAGCCTTTAAGTCCTCAGCGGTAACCGGTTTTCCATCTTTAGTATAGGCTACTGTCATTCTACCCAACCGTTCCCGTAAATCGAAGATATTGGTAGCCATAGCGAGAATTGCCATGACCTCAGAAGCTACAGTTATATCGAAACCAGTCTCTCTGGGAACGCCATTTTCTTTCCCCCCTAAACCCACAATAATATTCCTTAAGGCGCGATCTGAGATGTCCATAACACGATTAAGACCTATGCTGGGAATATCTATGTTCATTTTATTACCTTTTTGTAGATGGGTATCGAGCATAGCACACAACAAATTGTTAGCAGCTCCCACGGCATGAATATCACCTGTGAAATGTAAATTCAAATCTTCCATGGGCACTACCTGTGAATATCCACCTCCGGCAGCTCCTCCTTTAATACCAAAGACCGGTCCCATTGAGGGCTCCCTTAAAGTGTTGATTACATTTTTGCCCAGCTTTGCTAATCCCTGCCCCAGGCCAATTGAAGTAACAGTCTTACCTTCACCTAAGGGGGTAGGGGTAATAGCGGTTACATCAATATATTTTGCCTGAGGGCGATCCATTATTCTATCCATGATGTTAGTTCTTACCTTGGCTTTATATTTTCCATATAATACTAACTCTTCTTCCTTTATTCCGATTGAAGCAGCAATGTCTGTTATGGGAAGCATTTCTGTCTTCTGGGCAATTTCTAGATCTGATAACATACCATCCTCCTATATATAGTGTTTTATTATTATATTGAATTAAATTATTTTGATAATATATTATTTATAAATAATAAGAATAAAAAAAACAGAGCTTATAAGTTTTTATAAGACTCTGTCTTGGAACCTGAGAGATTCTTTCCTGAAATATAAGATTAAACCATTCAAGTTGTATTTATCAAAACAATCTTTAGTAAGGAAATTTCTCCTTCGGTGATATATAAATCTTTCCAGAGCACTGTCCAATCTCGGTCCTTTTGCCTGAGAGTTTAGATGTTTTTTCATCTTGCACCTTCGGCGTTTTTTAAATAAAAACCTCTCCCGAAATCTTCATCCAGCTTCTACTATTTTTTTATATACACAACACAATTATATTATATTAGTTAAAAAAAATAGTCAAGGAACAAAAGAATATTTAAACTAACCAGACACAAAGATTTTTATTAATTAAATTTTTACCCCGTTTGTTTTCATATTGGAATTGAAAAAAATTATAGAATTTTTTTCCAATTACTATACCTGAAAATGATGATATATGCTATAATTTAAAATGTTTTGATACGGTAATTTATTTTATTATATAATATCCAAGCATTGATTACAAATATAATGTACTATCATAAAAAGGGTTTTAAAGATGTTATTTAAAAAAAAGCATATTATTGATTGGATTGCCATCTTAGATTTAGGTTCCCCTTACTCACAATTAATTGCTAAAAGAGTAAGGGAATTAAATATTTATGCTAAGATCCTTCCTTACAATTTTAGCTTCAAAGAATTTGAAAATAACAAGCCTAAAGGTATTATTTTAACTGGAAGTTCCAGTAGCACTATCGATAATAAAACTATTTTTTCTGAACAAAAATTACTTTCTTTAAACATTCCTATTCTTGGTATTGACTATGGGATGCACCTTTTGGTAAAGATGCTGGGGGGGAAGGTAATACCTTCTGAAAAAATTGAATTTAAAAATATCAATATCAATATACTTCAAAAAGAAAAAGATAGCTTATTCTACAAAGTACCTGTTAGAATAAAAGCAGGGGTTGATAAAAAATATATTATTAAAGAAAATGTTCCTTCATTTATTGTTACTGCTATCGATGAAGATAATACTGCTGTAGCATTACAGGATGAAAGGAAAAAAATATATGGAGTGCTATTTCACCCTGAAGATGCTAACACTGATTATGGGAAAGTAATACTATATAACTTTACCCATCTGATATGTCAATGTTCACCTGAGTGGACAGAAGAATTTTTTATAGAAGATTCTGTCTACGATATAAGAGAAGAAGTTAGGGATGGCAATGTTGTAGCAGGGGTAAGCGGAGGTATTGACTCACTTGTTGCTTCCTTGTTGACTTTTAGAGCAATAAGAGAACAGCTTTATTGTATATTTATTAATACCGGATTAATGAGAAAAGAAGAAGAAAAAGAGATAATTAATATTTTTAAATATTTTAATATGAATTTAGCTATCTATGACTATACTGAAAAATTCATTAAATCACTAAGTGGAATTATTGATCCGGAAGAGAAAAGAAGAGTAATTGGAAATCTCTTTGTAAATATATTTGAAGAAAAAGCAAAACATATTGGAAAGACTACTCATCTATTACAGGGAACACTCTATTCTGATGTAATTGAAAGCTCAATTGATTTAGGTCCGGCAGCAAAAATAAAATCACACCATAATGTTGCTGGTCTGCCGGAAAAAATGAATTTGAAACTTTTAGAGCCCTTAAGATTTTTATTTAAGGATGAGGTCAGAAGAATAGGAAAAAGCCTGGGCTTACCAGAAGAGATAATTTGGAGGCAGCCCTTCCCTGGACCTGGTTTGGCAATTAGAATTGCCGGGGAAGTCACTGGCGAAAAATTATCTATTTTAAGAGAAGCTGATGATATTATAAGAAAAGAGATTGAAAAACAAGGATGGAATAGAAAATTGTGGCAATATTTTGGGATATTGCTGCCAGTTAAATCGGTCGGGGTTACAGATGGCTTAAGAACCTATGAGAACACACTCGTACTTAGGATGGTATCCAGTGAAGATGGCATGACTGCTGACTGGGGCAAAATACCCCATTCTCTTTTAAAAATTCTTTCCAATCGTATTACTAAAGAAGTCCACGGTATTAACCGTGTTCTCTATGATATTAGCTCAAAGCCTCCTGCTACCATTGAATGGGAATAAATTAAAGGGACAGTCTTCTAAATTAAAATATAAATAATATAATTATAATACTCTGTAATTAAATAATAAATATTGAAAAAATGCATTTTAATAAAAACATTTGAGAGTGATTAAATTTTTTATTAAATCTAACTAAAGACTTTATACTATAAACATCTTTTAAGAAAGGTTGCTAAAAATATGTCAACACTGGTTATAGTTGGAACACAATGGGGAGATGAAGGAAAGGGAAAGATTACTGATCTACTATCTGAGAATTATGATATAATAGCTCGCTATCAGGGTGGAAATAATGCCGGGCATACAGTAGTTTTAAATAAAAATGTATTCATTTTTCAACTTTTACCTTCAGGTATTTTGCACAAAGATAAAGTTTGTTTAATCGGTAATGGGGTTGTTCTCGATCCCGAAGTTTTGTTTCAAGAAATAGAAAATTTGCAGAAACACAATATTGATATTAAAGAAAGATTGTTTATTGATTACAAAACTCATATAATTTTGCCCTATCATAAAATTACCGATGAGGCATTAGAAGAAGATAAAGATAGCCGAAAAATAGGTACTACTAAAAGTGGAATCGGTCCAGCATATGCTGACAAACTCTCACGTATCGGGATAAGGGTTTGTGATTTAATTCATACCGAAAATCTATCACAAAAATTAGATATGGTATTGAACCAAAAAAGTGATTATTTAACAAAAAATTTGGGAATTGAGCTCTCTAAGAATTTGGTTAGAGATATTAAAGAAAAATATCTACAGTATGGAAAAATGTTAGAGCCTTTGGCTATCGATGGTTCTCTTTTTCTTGAAGAACAAATAAAGAAAAACAAGAATATTATTTTTGAAGGAGCACAGGGAACCATGCTCGATGTTGATCATGGTACATATCCCTATGTTACTTCATCTAATCCAGTCGCAGGCAATGCCTGTACTGGTTGTGGCATAAGCCCACTTTATATTGATAAAGTTATCGGCATTACCAAGGCATACGCCACCAGGGTTGGTGAGGGTCCTTTCCCAACTGAATTATTGGATTCTCTGGGACAGAAAATGAGAGAGCAAGGTTATGAATATGAATATGATGCTGCAACCGGGCGTCCCAGAAGATGTGGCTGGTTTGATGCACCAGTGGTTAAATATGCCAACCGTATCAATGGTATTAAAGAAATGGTCTTGACTAAAATAGATGTGTTTAGTTCATTTAAAAAAATAAAAATATGTCGGGAATACCGAATTAAAGACCAATCACATTACTATTTTCCTGGTGATAGTGAATTAATTCCATTTGCTGAACCGGTATATGAAGAAGTAGAGGGATGGGAAGAGGATATCAGTAATATTAGAAGTTATCAGGAATTACCCGATAAAGCAAAAGAATATATTCTAAAAATTGAGCAATTTACTGAATCCAAAATTTCCATTGTATCTGTTGGTCCTGAAAGGACACAAACTATCTTCAGATAAAATATTTTTATATCTTCAGATTAAGTGGGAAAATAGTTTTCCCTAAATTAGAAATAATAATATTTTGGAGGTATTTATAAGATGAAAGCTGAAAAAATTTGGATGGACGGCAGTTTTGTAGATTGGGATGAGGCAAAAGTACATGTACTAACACATGCTTTGCACTATGGCAGCGGGATTTTTGAAGGAATTAGAGCCTATAAAACAGAACAGGGGACAGCCATTTTTAGATTAAAGGCTCATGTAGAACGACTATTTAATTCAGCAAAAATATTAAAATTAGAGATGTCTTATTCTCGAGACGAAATATTTCAAGCTATAGTGGAAACTGTACGTGTAAATCGTCTGGATAGTTGTTATATCAGACCACTGGTTTTTAGAGGATACAAGAAACTGGGTTTAAGTCCTTTTACCTGCCCGGTTCAGGTCATGATTGCCGCCTGGGAATGGGGAGCCTATTTAGGCGAAGAGGGATTAGCTAAAGGAATTAGAGCCATAGTATCATCATGGCAGAGAAGTCATGTAAATTCTACTTCAGCTAAAGCAAAATTATGTGCCAATTATATCAATTCAATATTCGCCAATATGGAAGCATCTGAATTAGGGGTAGAAGAAGCAATCCTTTTGGATAGCAATGGTTATGTCGCTGAAGGACCTGGAGAAAATATCTTTTGGGTTAAAGGTGGTATTATTTATACACCTCCATTATCTGCAGTATTAGAAGGAATTACCAGAGATTCAGTTATTACAATTGCCAGGGATATGGGATATGAAGTCAGAGAAGAATTTGTGGCACGCGATGTCCTCTATATTGCAGATGAAGCTTTCTTCGTCGGGACTGCAGCGGAATTAACACCTATTCGAGAAATAGATGGTTATATTATCGGTTCCGGGGAGAGAGGACCTATCAGCACAGTAGTTCAGGAAAAATTGTTTAATACATTTAAAGGAAAAGAAAAAGAATATCTAGAGTGGTTAGATTTTGTATAGCATTTTTAAAATTGGTTAATAAAAAATAGGTTATAATTAAATAATAGCCTTATCGGTTAAAACGCCGCTAAGGCTATTATTATTACAGGTAATAATTGAAGAAAAGCTGTAGCATATTTATTCAAAATAATATTCTATAGCTATTCACCCTTTATCCTATTCTTTAATTGAATCTAAATTCTTTACAATAGTAGCCCTATCTTCAATATCTTTTAAATATTGGTCAAAAGCTTGTTGTTGTTTTTGTGGTAATAACTGGTACCTGATTTCTTCTCTAATCTCATCTAATTCTATGTAATGTGCAGAAATCCTGTCAACTATTTTAAAAATATGAAATCCTTTCTCTGAAGGTATAATGTCACTAATATCTCCCGGAGTTAAAACAAATAATTGAACTTCAATATCGGGAGTCAGGGTACCTTTGCTGATTAAACCGATATCCCCACCCCTGGATGCGCTGGAAGCAATAGATACTTCTTGTGCTAAAACTGAAAAATCTGTACCCTCATCCAATTTTTTAAGAACATCCATTGCTTGTTCTTCTGTTTCGGTAAGGATGTTTAAAGCATGGATTTCTTCTTCTTTCCAGTAATCTTCCTTATGTTCTTCATAGTAAGAACTAATCTCTTCCTCACTTATTTCAGTCTTTTCAACAATTTCTTTTTCTATTAAGTATTGTATTAGAATTTGGTCAGTTGTGTTTTTAATTTGAAATGTAACTTCTGGATTATTTTTTAATCCTATCTCTTCAGCATTTTGGACAAGCAATGCTTGAATTATGAGCTGTTCTAATAAGTCTACTTTGTTAAGCTGTACTCTGTATTGGTCAGGGATAGAGTCCCAGTACTGATTAAAATCATTTAGAGTAATTACTTCTTCATTGATAAGCGCAAGTATGACCTGGGAGTCCTCAATTATGCCTTCTTCTTGACCATATATTGCCATAGAGATAATTATAAAAAAAGAAAAAAGAAAAAAAATAAGATAAGTAGCAGAATTTTTATAAAATGCTTTCAATTGCGTTACTCCTTTCTAATATGAGCGATAATGTTTACTATAAATATTTAGAAACAACAATATTTCTCTACAAAAACTCTGCTAAAGTTTAACACAACCTGCAAACTAAGTAAAGTTAAGAAAAATATAATATAATATGTTTTCTTGAATCTTTTGTAATAATAATATATAATTTAATTAATTTTCATCACAGAAGTGTTCTTACCGTTTAGTAAAGGGGGTGATGGTATGGCAACTATAATAGTAAGAGAAGATGAAGAATTTGATCACGCTTTAAAGCGTTTCAAAAAGGAATGCCAGAAAAGTGGCATTATTTCAGATATTAAAAAACATGAATATTATGAAAAACCTAGCGAAAGAAGAAAGAGAAAATTAATAGCAGCTCAAAGAAAAAAGAAGAGGAGAGGTAGATTTTAATCTATTTAAGAATAACTTCTTATGAGCTATTATAATTGTTTTTTCTCACGTAAGAAGGTTAGAAAAAGATAGACCGGCTGTTACATATAACCAGGTCTATCTTTTTTATTACATAAGAATAATTCTTAAAAATTGTTCAAAGATTACTATTTAGAATAATAAAATTGCAATATATTAAAAAATCAGTTATAATATTTTTCTATTT
The DNA here is from genome assembly GCA_028696495.1 of Atribacterota bacterium. Lineage (GTDB taxonomy): Bacteria > Atribacterota > Phoenicimicrobiia > Phoenicimicrobiales > Stramentimicrobiaceae > Stramentimicrobium. The sequence continues at coordinate 18,401 of JAQVGY010000007.1, read as the reverse complement.
CATATGGATTGATATTATGTTATCCCTATGGATGCTTTTGTATGATAAAAATGAAAATTGAGAAAAAACTGACTTTTCTTAGATTGGTGGAAAATGATTTCTAATGCATGAACATCAAATTATAATTAAAAATGAATATGAATTGAGGGAACTATTTGGACATCTTGATACCAAGATTAATTATATATGTAAAGCATTTTCTGTTAATGTTTCTACCAGAAACAGTAATCACCTCATAGTATCCGGTAATAAAAAGAATGTTAAACAAGCAGTAACGCTCATCGAAGACTTATTAAAAATAATCAGGCAAGGAAACCCAATTAGCTTATCAGAAATTAAATACCAGATTGAAATGATAGAAGATAATAACTCCTTCCAACTGAATGAATTATATCAATTTGAGATACAGGTATTTAAAAAAGAAAAGATAATCAGACCAAAAACATTCGGGCAAAAAGTAATATTAGAAAAGATAAATAATAATGAAATATTATTTGTTATCGGACCAGCTGGCACTGGAAAGACCTATTTAGCAGTCGCAATTGCAATTTCAGCTTTAAAAAGGAAAGAGGTTGATAGGATTATTTTAGTGCGACCTGCGGTGGAAGCAGGAGAGAGTCTCGGGTTTCTACCAGGTGATTTGATGGAAAAAATTGACCCTTATTTCAGACCTCTTTATGATGCTATATATGAAATGATGCCTTCAGAAAAATTTCAAAACTTTTTAGAACGAGGCACCATTGAAATTGCTCCACTTGCTTACATGAGAGGGAGGACTTTGAATAATTCATTTATAATATTAGATGATGCACAAAATACCACTTTAGGACAGATGAAAATGTTTTTAACCCGATTTGGCTTTGGTTCAAAAATAATAGTAACAGGTGATATTACTCAGGTTGACTTACCTCAAAAAACTAATTCTGGTTTAACCAGTATTGCCGAGATACTAAAAGGCATTAACGGTATCTCATTCGTATATCTTGAAAAAAAGGATGTAGTAAGGCATAGATTAGTTAAAGAAATTATTCTCGCCTATGAGAATGCCTCTAAATCTGATAACAAAAAATTTAAAAATTTAGGTAAAAATAATCTTATTAATGAAAATAGATAGATTTAATAGGAAGAATATCAATATTTTTCAAAAAGATTTCTTAAAAAGATTGCTATTTTACTTTCTAACAATTATTACCATAACCTTCATCCTATCAATTAATTTCCTTCCTGGAAAAATTATGCTAAAAGCTGGGGAAGTTGCTCCAAGGAATATTGCTGCCAGCGAAACCATTGAATTTATCGATAAAAAAGCTACTGAAAAGTTAAAAGAGGCGGCAATAAAATCAACACATGAGGTCTATAACTTAAATTTAGCCAGCATAGAAAATAGCGAAAGAGAATTGTCTGACTTCTTTTCTGATTTAAGGAACCTTATAAATCAGTATCATGCTGCTTTAGAAAAACAAATTGCTGATAGCCGCGATTCTAATTTAATTGATAACTCTTTCCTTGATAACAGTGGAAAGATGATATCCGAAAAATATTCCATTAATATGGATAATACGGTATTGGTAAATCTTGTAAAATTAGACCAATTTTCTTTAGAAGAGATTGAACGAAATGTAAGCCAATCAATAAAAAAAATTATGCAGCAGGGTGTCAAAGAAAACGATATGGAATTGGCTAAAAAACAGGTAGTTAGAGAAATAAGTGAATTGTCCTCCAGTACCTATACTGCTATTTTGGCTGGAGAAGTAGGAGAGTATTTTTTAAAACCAAGCCTATTTTTAGATGAAGCTACTACGCAGGCCAAAAAGCAGGAAGCAGCTGCCTCAGTAAGGGATGTAAAAGGCATTATCAGAAAAGATCAAGTAATTATTAGAAAGGGAGAAATTGTTACTGATGACCACATTGAAAAGTTAGAAGCTCTGGGCTTACAAAATCCTACTATGCGTTTCAAAGATATTTTTGGCTTATTTTTGATTAATGCCCTATTAATTTCTTTATTATATTTTTATATCTTTACCTACCATAAAGATATTTTTGATGATATCAATAAAATTCTATTTTTAGGGGTAATATATGTAGCCACAATCTTTATTGCCAAGATTTCCAGTCAAATTTCGGGGTACATAATACCAACTGCTTTTGCCTCCATGCTTATAGCCCTCACTCTTAATTCGAGATTAGCTCTGGGAATGACTTTTCTTATCGGTGTCAATATTGGGTTTATATTTTTGGGTGAAATAGATTACACGATTGTAGCCCTGGCAGGTGGTCTGATTTCCATTTTTAGTATTAGAAAAGCTACCCAGCGCTCAAGTTTAACAAGGGCCGGCCTATTGATTGCTGCGGTTAATGTTGTGTCTATAATATCTCTGGGTTTAATACACAGAAATCCCACTAATCTTATGTTTAGAAGCAGTATGTGGGGGGTTTTAAACGGATTTATCTCAGCTATTTTAACACTTGGAATCCTCCCTTTTCTGGAGACATTTTTTGATATCTCTTCCTCCTTCAGACTAATGGAATTAACTAATCCAAATCAGCCCTTATTAAAACAATTATTAGTTGAGGCCCCAGGTACTTATCATCATAGTGTAGTAGTGGGCAATCTGGCTGAAGCAGCTACTGAAGAGATAGGAGGTAATTCTTTATTAGCCCGTGTGGGAGCTTATTATCATGATATTGGAAAATTAAAACGGCCATATTTTTTTGCCGAAAATCAGGAAGCTTATAAAAATATTCACGATGAACTGGAGCCCAGCTTAAGTGCCCTGGTCATTGCCTCACATGTTAAAGAAGGGGTTGATTTAGCCAGAAAGCATAAATTGCCTAAACCTATTATTGAGATTATTAATCAACATCACGGAACTGGAATTATCAGCTATTTTTACCATCGTGCCCTACAATCAAATATTGATAAATCCGGTGAGATTGACGAAGAAAGTTATCGCTATTCTGGTCCTAAACCTCAAAGTAAAGAGGCAGGGGTGATTTTGCTTGCCGATATGCTTGAAGCCGAAGCTAGAACTTTAAACAATCCTACTGCCAGCCGTATTAAGAGCTTAACCCAAAATGTAATTAACAAAAATCTGGTAAACGGCCAACTGGATGATTGTAACCTTACTTTAAGAGAATTAAATAAGATTAAAGATGTCTTTTCTAGAATATTGACCGGCATGTTCCACAATAGAGTAGAATACCCTGATGAAGAGTTAATAAATAAATTAAAAAAGGAACGTGTTCAAAATGAAAGTGCTAATAAAAAACAATCAGAAACAGATGATAGATCTGTCCAAGATGAAAAAAACGTTATTGGCAGCAATGGAATTAACGAATCAAAAAGAAGCAAGTGAGGTAAGCCTATTACTTACTGATGATGAGGAAATACAGAGTCTCAATAAAAAATACCGGAACATTGATACGCCTACTGATGTTTTGGCCTTCAGTCAGATTGAAAAGGTCAATAGTACACCCGTTTTATGTGATAAAGAAGAATTTTTATTAGGAGATATTGTAATCTCTGTTGAGACAGCTCAAAGACAGGCTGTAGAGCTGGGACACTCTTTATTATATGAGTTGATACTTCTTTCCGTCCATGGCTTCTTACATCTTCTTGGTTTTGACCATGATTATGAAAAGAAGAACGATAAAATGAAATCTTTGGAAAAAGAGATTATCGATACCGTTTTAATTAACAAAAATTGAAAAGAACTAACATGTTTAATTATGATTTTATAAAGCTTATTAATATCCACAAATCCTGCTCATTTTCTTACAAATATTATTACCCATCTTTAACAATAATAAATGAATATGAAAAGTTGAATTTTACTTTAAAATAAGGTAAACTATCTATATATAAAAAGGTTTGCTTAAAAATCAAAATAGTAGAGGAGGGATAACTAAAAATATAAGGTAAATTCTATATCTGTTTATTAAATCAATTAATTTTATGGAGGTTATTTAAAATTATGAAAAAATTTATCACTTTTTTGGTCATTAGTATTTTGGTTTTAACATTTAGCATTGGTGGTGTAGCGCAACAAAAATTCTTAGCTATTGCCACTGGAGGCACTGGCGGGACTTATTATCCCTTAGGTGGAGCCCTGGCACAATTGCTTTCAAATCAAGTTGAGGGATTGATTGTAACAGCTCAGACTACAGGTGCATCTATTGCTAATTGTAATTTGATTGCTCGTCATCAGATTGAGACTGCTTTCTCCCAGGCTAACACAACTTATTGGTCCTATACCGCGACCGGTCTTCAGGCTGGCCAACAACCAATTACTAATCTAAGAGGAATTGCCTCTTTATATCCTGAAACAATTCACATTGTTGCCACTAAAGCCTCTGGGGTAAAGACTATTTATGATTTAAAAGGGAAAAGGGTAGGGGTTGGTGCACCGAATAGTGGAACTGAGGCTGATGCCAGAATTATTTTAAATGCCCATGGTCTTACCTATGATGACATGAGTGTTGACTATCTTGATTTTAATGAGGTAGCTGACCGGTTAATCGATGGTCAGATTGATGCCGGTTTTGTAACAGCCGGTTATCCCACTTCCAGTATTATAAATATTGCAACCATTCGCGATCTCGTAATAGTCCCTGTAGATAGGGAAGTATCTGAAAAATTAATTGAAGAAATACCCTATTATGGACTTACTGAAATTCCAGCCGGTATGTATAAAGGCCTGGATGAGCCTGTCTTATCACTCGCTACCCCGGCACTTTGGATTGGCGACTCACAGTTAGACCCAACATTAGTCTATAAGATGACCAAAGCCCTTTGGGAAAATGTAGATATTTTAGCGATAGTGCATGCACAAGGTAAAAATATCACTCTGGATACTGCTCTTTCCGGAATGGCTATTCCTCTTCACCCTGGTGCCGAGCTTTACTACAAAGAAATTGGGCTTATAAAATAATATATAAATAGTTAAAATTAGTTAAGTCCGGATATTATTACAACAAAATAATGGTATCCGGACTTCTTTGTTTGACAATATTTTAATTTTAAAAGTGCAATATTTTATATACAATATATCTTTTATGAAGAACAAATTATATTTTTATTTACTCTGTTTTATGCTATTATTATTGATAATATTCTTTATATTTTTGTCTAATAATTATTTCTATACTTTAATTATTGAAACATTTCCTGAGGGGAAGATAGTTTTTCAAAAAAAGATATTGCCTGAACAAGAATTTGCTTTTATATACATACATTCTGTCGCCCAAACCCCTGTTTGGGAATTTTTTGAGATAGATAATGCTGGCAAAATAATACTTACTGAAACCCATTTTTATGATCATGGAGCCGGATTACCTTATGCTGCCTTTGGAGAAGAAATCTTTGTTAGAGAAGATAACAGGTTTAAAATAAAAAATATGCACAGGGAGATTGGATTACCATTATATTATAGAATTTATGAAGATAGAGGAAATGTTTTTATATTTGAAAATCAAGAGATAAATTTGTCAGAAGTAATTGGTGATGCATTATTAAAAATTGATGTCAAGCGTTTAAATGTTATAGATTATTTTCTTGAAAATATTTAAACAGAGGAGAAAAAAATGAAAAATGATTTAACTAATGAAAGCAAATCTGAAAAAAGAGCCTCATTAACTGATGAGATGGAAAAAATTGATGTACAAAAATTATTAGAACAATATGATTCCGAATCAAATGTAAGAAAGCCTGTTGGTTTTATTGGCCTCATTATTTCCATAATAGCTATTAGTATGTCTGCATTTCAATTCTATACCGGTGGGTTCGGGCTGTGGCTGGCATTAAAACAGAGAGCATTGCACTTAGCCTTTGCTTTAGCTTTAATCTTTTTACTATACCCATCAACAAAAAAAGGAATTGATAGTGAAAAAGATAAAATCCCTTTCTTTGATATAATTTTAGCCATTGTAGGAGCAGCAACCAGCTTATATCTGATAATTTATTATAAGGAACTGGTATTTAGAGCCGGGTTACCAAGCACAATTGATCTTATTATGGGTGGAATCACTATATTATTAGTTCTGGAAGCCACCAGAAGAGCAATTGGTCCCGAGTTACCGATAGTGGTAATTGTATTCTTATTATATGCCTATTTTGGACCCTATATGCCTGGATATTTTGCCCATAGGGGATATTCCCTGGAAAGAATCATTGAACATCTCTATATGCAGACAGAGGGCATTTATGGTATCCCTTTAGGTGTTTCTTCTTCCTTTGTTTTTCTCTTTATCCTTTTTGGAGCAGTCTTAAATAAAACCGGGATGGGTAAATTCTTTATCGATTTATCAATGGCATTAGCCGGTCATACAACTGGAGGCCCTGCAAAAGTTGCCGTTATAGCCAGTGGATTTATGGGTTCTGTTAGTGGTAGTTCGGTTGCTAATGTTGTTACCACAGGCAGTTTTACAATACCCCTTATGAAGAGCATAGGGTATAAAAAAGATTTCGCTGGAGCTGTGGAGGCAGCCGCCTCTACAGGGGGACAAATAATGCCTCCTGTAATGGGTGCGGCAGCATTTGTCATGTCTGAATTTTTAGAGATTCCCTATATAAAGATTGCTGCTGCGGCTGTTATTCCTGCCATCATCTATTATGTTGCGGTTATGATTATGGTTCATCTTGAGGCTTGCAAATATGGCTTAAAGGGTTTACCAAGAGAGAGACTTCCTAAAACAAAGCAGGTATTAAAAGAAAAAGGACATCTTATATTGCCCCTCTTAGGGTTGGTATATTTATTAGTCAGAGGCTATACAGCCCTTTTTGCTGCCTTCTGGGCAATTGTTATGAGCCTGGCAGCAAGTATGGTAAAAAAAGAGACCAGATTAGATTTAAAGAATTTTTTGGGTGCCTTTGAGGATGGAGCTAAAGGTGCTTTAGGAGTTGCTTCAGCATGTGCCTGTGCCGGTATGGTTGTTGGTGTAACAACCTTAACCGGTTTTGGCTTGAAAATTGCCAGTGGCATAGTAGCATTGGGTGGAGGTAAGGTTTTGCCAACACTGTTCTTTACTATGATTGCCTCTATCATACTGGGTATGGGGTTACCTACTACCGCTAAATATATAATTTTAGCCATTATGGCGGCACCTGCCTTAATCCAATTGGGTGTTCTTCCTTTGGCAGCACATATGTTCATCCTCTATTTTGGGGTTATTGCCGACTTGACACCCCCCGTAGCGGTAGCTGCTTATGCTGGTGCAGGTATAGCGGGAGGTAATACTATGAGAACCGGCTTTAATGCCGTAAAATTAGCGGTTGCCGGTTTTATAATCCCGTTTGTTTTCGCCATTAACCCGGCATTAATGGGATTGGGGGGCTCACCTTTACTTACCATACAGTTGACTGTTACCTCTTTAACCGGGGTTTTGGCATTAGGGGCTGCCACCAGTGGTTTTTTATTAGTTAAAACTGAGTTTTATGAGAGAATTATATTATTTGCTATAGCCATATTGCTCATTTCACCAGATCTATTGACTGACATATTAGGTGTTGCCGGTGTCCTGTTTATTCTTTTTTTACAGTATAGAAAACTAAAAAAATTGGAACAAGGATAAGGGAAAATATTTTGATTATAAACTCAATAGACTATCAAAATGGGAGAGTCAAGAAATAAAAAAAACTATTTTTTTCTAATCTTCATAATTTTATTAATTCCCCTTTTTGCTGAAAATACTTATGCAGAGGTTCTTGAAAAGAATAGACCATTTGCAGTAATGATAGGTAACTCCCCTAAGGAAATAAAAGTTCAAAAAGGGATAGAAGAAGCTGATATAATTTATGAAATTGATGTGGAATATCCTTTTACCAGGCTGATGGCTCTCTATTTTGGTGATGATAATATTACCATTGGTCCGGTAAGAAGCAGCCGTTATTATTTTTCTAGAATATCTATTGAATGGTCAGCTTTTTTTGCTCATTGTGGTGGGCAAAATTTAAAAAATGAAAATATTTTAGATTTAGATGAGCTGATATATCACAATCTTTTCTGGAGAGATGAAAATATTGGTGGATGGATTAATCTATTTACAGATATTAATAGATTAAAAAGAGGAATAAAAACAGAATATTTTACTGATAAAAGTAATTTTATTAACCATAATCTGCTTAATCTAAATTCATCTTCGCCACATCATAAGAATGAAATCACAAAGATTACTATTAAATATAGTGCAGACTATATAGTAAGCTACCATTATGACCCATATGAAAATGTATATCATCGCCACATAAATGGTATACCACAACTCGCCTTAGAAAGTCAAAAACCAATTACAGCATCCAATATCATCATTCAATATGTACCTATAGGAAAGATAGAAGGAGATGAATCAGGAAGAGTACAGGTCAACATGATTGGAGAAGGAATTGGTAAATTTTTTCAATCAGGAGACTATAAACCCATAAAATGGGTTAAAGATAACAAAGAAGTTCAGACTATTTTTTATGATAGTAATTGTTTGCCAATAGTACTTGAAAAGGGATTGGTATGGGTGCATATATTATCTGTAGATAATGAGGTTTGGTTTAAATGAAAATTATAAAAGGTACAACAAAATGGAAGACATTTTTCAAGAATTAATTAATAAAGCAAAAGAAGCGAGATTAAAAGCCTATGCTCCTTACTCAAAGTTTCAAGTAGGGTCAGCGGTTTTAACTGAAAATGATACCATATTTACCGGTTGTAATATTGAAAATGTTTCCCTTGGTCTGTCTATTTGCGCTGAACGGGTAGCCATCTTCAAGGCAATATCCAGTGGGTGTAAAAGGATTAAGGCAATTGCCATAATATGTGATACTGAGAAACCATGCTCGCCCTGTGGAGCTTGCCGCCAGGTGATGGTGGAGTTTTCACCAGAAATGGAAGTAATAATGGTCAACCATCAAAACAAAATTAAGATAGCGAAAGCAAAAGAGTTACTCCCCGGCTTCTTTAAAGGCAGAGCAATAGAACACCGTTAATTATTGGATAAAGTCTCCCCATTATTTATCTTAAGATGAAAAATATTCATATTGGTATTTTTTCTGTAGTTAAATAACTATAATACTCTCTATGATTTAATCTCTTATCCAACCAAATTAATGGATTATTTTTTAAATTTGAGGAAATGCTGGAGTTTAAATAATGAACCGACTATTTAGAACAGAAGGAATTGTCTTAAAGAGCATGAGGCTAAATGAAGCTGACAAGATTGTAACAATTTTTAGTTATGATTATGGAAAAATTAAAGGAATTGCCAGAGGAGTAAGAAAAACCAGGAGCCAGTTCGGTAGCAGTATGGAAAATCTGACTATTATTAAGGTACTGCTCTACAAGGGGAAAAATATTAATACCATCAGCCAATCAGAAATTATCAGCTCTTTTTTCCCACAGACAAAAGATATTTTTCGATATGGGCTGGCTATTCAATGCGCAGAAATTGTTGATAAACTATCTGTTGAAGAAGATCCCAACAGAGGAGCTTATCTTCTTTTTAAAAAATTTTTATTATTGCTTAAAGATGAGCAAAACCCCACACTTTTAGTTGAATCATTTAAATGGAAACTAATTTCTCTTTTAGGATATGAACCAGAATTAAAAAGATGTATTTATTGCAATAATTTGTTAAATAATAACAGTCATTACTTTTTTGATATAGCAAAAGGTGGGATTAGCTGTATTAGATGTCTGGGAAAGAAAGGTTATTACCAAATAAAAATAACAAATTATCATCTCAAGCTAATACAAAGGATTCTGGATGCTGATTTAGAAAAGATACATAATAAAGAAATAGACCAGTCCATTCTCCACGAACTTGAGAAAATAACTGATACTTATTTGGCATTTCATCTTGAAATTGAAAATCAAAGCAGAAATTTTTTAAATAGAATAAAATTGTTATAATAATTAGAGTTTTTCTTTACTTTTTCGCAGACCGCAGATGGATATTTTTTCTGATATCCAATATCAATCTGAACTTAAATAGAAATGTAAAAAATTGTGGAGATAGGACTGTTTAACTGATTGATATCACTAATAGATATTTCAATATTATTTTTGACATAATAACATGATTTTGTTATATTTATTACATTATTATTTTTGTCCCTCTCTTTAACCAATCTGATTCAATTAAAAGAGTAAGGTATATAGGTTTTGCCAGAGAGGGATTTTATTAATAGTAGAATAAATAAAATTTTCAAGATGGGAATGGCTGGGAATACAATAAAATGAATATTCAAGATATCATATTCAACTTAGAGGAATATTGGAGTAAAAAGGGCTGCCTTATCCTAACCCCTTATGGTACCGAAGTAGGAGCAGGTACCATGAATCCGTCTACTTTTTTGAGAGTTCTTGGCCCCGAGCCATGGAGAGCTGCATATGTTGAGCCATCAAGGAGACCTGCCGATGGACGTTATGGGGATAACCCAAATAGAGTACAGTTGCATTACCAATTCCAGGTTATTATAAAGCCTTCACCTGATGATATTCAGGATATCTATCTAAAAAGCTTAGAAAAGGTAGGGATTTATCGTCCAGAACATGATATAAGGTTTATGGAAGGAGATTGGGAAGCACCTACTCTTGGCGCATGGGGATTGGGATGGGAAGTTGTTTTAGATGGATTAGAAATAACCCAATTCACTTATTTCCAACAGGCAGGAGGTATAGATTTGAATCCTATTCCTGTGGAAATTACCTATGGAATAGAACGCCTGGCAATGGCAGTACAACAAAAAGATAATATTTATGAGTTATTATGGGGTGATAATATAACCTATGGGGAGATACAACACCAGTTTGAAGTTGAACAATCTAAATACAATTTTGAGGCAGCAGACACCAAAATGCTTTTTTCTCTATTTAGTCTTTTTGAAAAAGAAGCCCGGCAATTAATTTCCAAAAATTTACCGATACCAGCCTATGACTACACCTTGAAATGTTCTCACACTTTCAATCTTTTGGATGCAAGAAGTGCCATAAGTGTTACAGAGAGAACTATCTACATAACAAGAGTAAGAGAATTAGCAAAACAATGTGCACAATTATATGCTAAACAGAGGGAAAAAATGTGTTATCCCTTATTACAAGGAATGGGGTTATGAATAAATTTATCTTAGAGATTGGAACTGAAGAAATTCCTTCCATTTATATTGATAGTATTTTAAAATATTTGAAAAATAATGCCAGGAACTACTTAGAGCAGTCCAATATTGATTATGATAGTATTGACACCTGGGGGACTCCGAGACGTTTAATATTGTACGTAGAAGGCATTGCTTCTCAACAAAAAGATATCTTTCAGAAAATTAAAGGACCACCAATAGCAATCGCTTTCAATTCTAAAGGCAAACCTGAAAATCCTGTCATAAAATTTTCTCAAGTAAACAGAGTTAAATTAAAAGATTTGATAATAGAAAAAACCAACAAAGGGGAATATGTCTTTGCCAGAAAGTTGATAAAAGGTAAAAAAATAGAACTGGTATTACCTGAAATTTGTTTAAACCTGATAGATAATATCAATTTGCCTAAATCGATGAAATGGGGAGATACATCCATAAGATTTATCAGACCGATACGGTGGTTATTAACCTTGTATAATAATAAAGTTATTCCCTTAAAATTGGGTGGCTTAACTTCTAATAGAATTACTTTTGGTCATCGTCTGCTTACCACGGGTCCAATTAAGGTAGATTCTGCAGGCCAGTATTTTGCTATTTTAAAGAAGAATTATGTAATAATTGACCCGGTAGAACGGAAAGAAATAATCGAAAGTCAAATTTTACAAATAATTAAAAATAATGGAGGCAGGGAGTATATAGACCAGATGTTGCTTGAGGATGTCAAAAATCTGGTAGAATATCCAAAGGTATTGATGGGTAAATTTGATAAAAAATATCTTGATTTACCTGTTGAGGTACTAACAGCGGTGATGACAAAACATCAAAAATATTTCCCTGTTTATAGTGATAAAGAAGCTTTATTACCACTCTTTTTAGTAGTAATCAATGGTAATGAAGAGAGGTATTCGGAATCTATTGTAAAAGGGAATGAGAGGGTTTTAAGAGCCAGATTAGAAGATGCCAAATTTTTTTACCAGGAGGACCAAAAAACTACTGAACCAGCTTTAAAATTTTTGGATAACAATAGAGATAAGCTAAAGAATATCGTTTTTCAGGAAAATTTAGGAACTGTCTATGATAAAGTAGAAAGATTAGCCACCATATCAGATGGAATTGCCCAAGAACTACAGCTAAGCCCTGATTCCAGGCAAATACTAAAAAGGTCTGTTCAATTGTGTAAATCTGACCTTGTTACGGAAATGGTTAAAGAGTTTCCCGAGTTGCAGGGAATCATGGGAAAAGAGTATGCACTTCTTCAGGGAGAAGATTCTCAGGTTGCTACTACCATTTATGAACATTATTTACCCAGATACTCTGGTGATAGCTTCCCAACAACCGTTACTGGTAGTATCCTTAGTATTACCGATAAATTAGATAATATAGTCTCCTGTTTTGTTAATGATTTAATACCAGATGGTTCCCAGGACCCCTATGCCTTAAGAAGACAGGCACTGGGAATTATCAATATAATTTTACTACAAGAAATGTATTTTTCTATAAGCCAGGTTATAGAATTAAATATAAATATTTTGTTAAAAGATAGACAATTAGCAGAACAGTTAACCACTGAAAATAAAAATAATATTCAAATTATAAAAGATTTTATTTTTCAGCGATTACGCTACCTGCTTTTAGAAAAGAAATACAGGTACGATATAATTGACGCGGTTTTAGCAAAAAATCCGGATAATATTCTTGATATTTTAACCCGTATAACTGCTATTCAGAATATTTACCAAACCCCAGGCTTTATCCATACAATCACCTCCGCCACCAGAGCTTTTAACCTATCCAGGAATGCGCCTGGTCTGAGAGTCAATATAAGTCTCTTTCAGGAAAAAGAAGAACATAATCTTTATAATCATTATCTAAAGGTGAAAGAAATAATTGAGAAATTGATAAAAAGACATTGTTATGATGATGTTTTTTTGAACCTGGAAACCATGAATGTACCGATTGATACTTTTTTTGACAAGATATTAGTTATGGTAGAGGATGAAAAAATTCGCAGTAATCGTCTGGCATTATTAAGGACGATTGCTGATTTATATTTTTCTGTTGCAGATTTAACCAAAATCGCCCTGGCAAAAGGGACTATTAAAGGAGAATCAATATGAAGAAATATGTTTATTATTTTGATGAAGGCAATAAAGAAATGAAAAAATTGCTGGGTGGCAAAGGAGCTAATTTAGCTGAGATGACCAGAATGGGCTTACCAATCCCCCAGGGCTTTATTATTACAACAGAAGCCTGTATCGAATACACTAAAAATAAGAAACAATTCCCAGAAGGTTTATGGGAACAGGTACAAGATAATCTCAATAAATTAGAAAAAAATTCAGAAAAAATGTTTGGTGATAATGAAAATCCTCTGTTAGTATCTGTCCGTTCCGGTGCTGCTATTTCAATGCCTGGCATGATGGATACCATTTTAAACTTAGGCTTAAATGATAAGACTATTCAAGGTATAATTAAAAAATCTAATAACGAAAGGTTTGCCTTCGACAGTTACCGAAGATTTATCCAGATGTTTGGAAATGTTGTGATGGATATAAAAGGAGAGTTATTTGAGAAAATCTTAGAAGAAACCAAACAGAAGGAGAAAGTTGAAAATGATGCCGATATTAGTATTACCGGATTAAAAGAGATTGTAAAAGATTATAAAGAATTGGTTTATCAAGAAATCGGAGAACATTTTCCTGATGACCCCCAAGAGCAATTAAGAATGGCTATAGAGGCTGTTTTCAGTTCATGGGATAATAAAAGGGCAGTAACCTATAGGAAGATTCACAAAATTCCAGATAATCTGGGAACTGCTGTAAATATACAGGAGATGGTTTTTGGCAATATGGGGAATGATTCCGGCACTGGAGTTGGTTTTACTCGAAATCCTTCCACAGGGGAGAAAGAAAATTATGGGGAATATCTCTTAAATGCTCAAGGTGAAGATGTGGTTGCGGGGGTGAGAACACCTAAACCTCTTATCGAATTAAAAAATGATATGCCTGAAGTTTATCAACAGTTAATTGAAAAGGTCAAAATATTAGAAGATAATTATAGGGATGTTCAGGATTATGAATTTACAATTGAGAAGGGAAAACTTTATATCCTCCAAACCAGAGATGGAAAGAGGACTGCACAGGCTGCCTTTAAAATAGCAGTTGATATGGTAAAAGAAGGCGTTATTGATAAAGAAACTGCTGTAAAAAGAATCGACCCCAATCAGCTAAATCAGCTACTTCATCGCAGAATCGACCCCAATATAAAAATAGAACCCATAGCTACTGGTTTACCTGCCTCGCCAGGTGCCGCCTCAGGAAAGGTTATCTTTACTGCTGATGAGGCTGAAGAGAGAGGCAAAAAAGGTGAAGAAGTTATTCTGGTCAGACCGGAAACAACTCCAGATGATATTCATGGGATGGTCCAGGCAAAGGGCATTTTAACCAGCAGAGGAGGTATGACCAGTCACGCAGCCGTGGTAGCCAGGGGAATGGGTATGCCCTGCATAGCTGGCAGTAATGATATTATTATAAATCTTGAGAAAGAGCTATTTAAAATCAATGACAAGATTATCAAGAAGGGTGATTATATTACTATTGATGGTGGAGCTGGTAACGTTTTTGAAGGTAAAATCCCAATGATAGAACCAAAGATGAGCAAAGAATTTAAATTATTACTCTCCTGGGCTGATAATATCAGGAAATTAGGTGTATATGCCAATGCTGATACCCCTGAAGATGCCAAAAAGGCTAGAGACTTAGGTGCAGAAGGAATCGGGTTATGCAGGACTGAGCATATGTTTATGGCTCATGAGAGATTGCCGATTGTTCAAGCCATGATTATTGCTGATAATAAAAAATCAAGACAGATTGCCCTTGACCAACTTTTACCAATGCAAAAAAGTGATTTTGTTGGTATCTTAGAAGAGATGCATGACTTGCCGGTAATTATTCGGCTCCTTGATCCCCCATTGCATGAATTCTTACCAAACTATGAGGAAACATTAGTCAAAGTTACCACATTGAAATTAAGCAAAGAAAATAAAGATGAACTGGAAAAACAACAAAATATTTTAGAACGAATTGAGATGTTACGAGAAATGAATCCTATGCTTGGCTTGAGAGGATGTCGTTTAGGTATCTTATATCCTGAAATTTATGAGATGCAGGCAAGAGCTATCATTGAAGCAAGTATCGAATTAATAAAACAGGGTATCAGGGTAAAACCTGAAATAATGATTCCTCTGGTTGGACATATCAATGAATTAAAACCAATTTACAATAGTATAAAGAAAATCGCTAAAGGAATTCTCGCTAAAGAACAGGTAGTCCTGGAATATAAAATTGGTACAATGATTGAGCTACCCAGAGCAGCATTAACTGCAGATGAAATTGCCCAATATGCTGAATTTTTTTCATTTGGCACCAATGATTTAACCCAAACAACCTTTGGAATTAGCCGTGATGATGCAGAAGGAAAGTTTTTATTAAAATATGTCGAAGAGGGTATTTTAAAAGACAACCCCTTCGAAGTTCTTGACCCGGAAGGTGTTGGTAAATTAGTTAAAATAGGTGTGGAATTGGGCAGAAAAACTAACCCTCATCTGGAAATTGGCATATGCGGAGAACATGGCGGGGAACCAAATTCAGTCGAATTTTGTCATAATGCAGGTTTAAATTATGTAAGTTGCTCCCCCTTCAGAGTACCTATAGCCAGATTGGCAGCAGCTCAGGCAGTTTTAAAGGAAAAATATCAAAAATAATATTCATTAATCATCTATAATATAGAAATATTTTTAAAAAACATAATATATATAATATGTCTTGAGTTTGATATTCATTTAATGAAGGTGATATTTCTTATATTTTCACTATAGGAAATCACCTTCATTTCCATTTTTTATGATAGAATAAATATGATAAATTAATATCCAATTATAAATTTTATAAAAATAAAAAGGAGCAATAGTAAATGGTCGTACTGAAACTTTTAACAATCTTGAGTGGTGTCATTGCCTTGTTCTATGCTATGATTCTTGCCAGACGGGTATTGAGTGAAAATGAAGGAACTGAAGTAATGGTGCAGTTATCTCGTTCCATCGAAAAGGGTGCTATGACTTTCTTAAAAAGGGAATATTCTTTCCTGGTGATTTTTGTGGTTATTGTTAGTATTGTAATATTCTGGGTTAGAGGTAGTATAACCGGATTTTCATTTATACTTGGTGCCATATGTTCTGCCTTAACTGGTTTTATTGGGATGAAGATAGCTACTAAGAGTAATTCCAGAACAACATTTGCTGCACAGGAGCACGGGTTAAGCAAAGCTTTAAAAATAGCCTTTTCAGGGGGAGCGGTAATGGGATTGTCCGTTGCTGGTTTTGGACTGGTAGGTCTGGGTGTTTTATACTATTTCTTTGATGATCCTAATTTAATAAACGGTTTCGCTTTAGGTGCCAGCTCCATTGCCTTATTTGCCAGAGTTGGAGGGGGAATTTATACCAAAGCTGCAGATGTCGGGGCAGATCTGGTGGGCAAGATTGAGGCAGGAATACCTGAGGATGACCCCAGGAATCCTGCGGTAATAGCTGATAATGTTGGCGATAATGTTGGCGATGTTGCCGGTATGGGAGCAGATTTATTTGAATCTTTTGTAGGCTCTATTGTTTCCACTATGATTCTGGGAAGTTTATTTTATAATAATGTTAATTATGTTATATACCCATTAATTCTTGTTGCTTGTGGAGTTATATCGGTTGTTATTGCTACCTTTTTTGTGTCACCAAAAGATGATAAAAACATTCATATGGCATTAAACATGGGGACATACATAAGTGGGATTTTAGTAACCATTTCTTCTTTAATATTATCTTATATATTATTTGGTAATATGTCCATATTCTTTGCTACTATATCTGGCTTGGTTGCCGGTGTGGCTATTGGTTTTTTTACCGAATATTACACCTCATACGATTATTCACCGGTAAAAAAAGTTTCAGAATCTTCTTTGACCGGTGCTGCTACAACTATTATTGATGGTTTTGCTTTAGGGTTAAAAAGTACTGCATTACCAGTACTGACCATCTCTTTAGCTATATATATATCATATTATTTTGCCGGACTTTACGGTATATCGGTGGCTGCAGTTGGAATGCTTTCCATTGTTGGAATGACCGTATCGGTAGATTCTTACGGGCCTATTGCTGATAATGCCGGCGGAATAGCTGAAATGGCCGGATTAAAGCCTGAGGTTCGTGAAATTACAGACTCTCTTGATGCAGTTGGAAATACCACAGCAGCAATTGGAAAAGGTTTTGCCATTGGCTCGGCTGCTCTAACCGCAATAGCTCTGTTCAGTGCTTATACCAGCTCAGTAAACCTTACTATAATTAGTATTACTGAGCCAATGGTTATGATAGGGATTTTCATAGGTGGTATCCTGCCTTTTTTATTTGCTGCAATGACTATAGAAGCGGTTGGCAAAACTGCTTCTTTGATGATAGAAGAGGTTAGAAGACAATTCAGAGAGATACCTGGTTTAAAAGAAGGAAAAGCAAAACCCGAACCCGAAAAGTGTGTAGATATTAGCACCAGGGGGGCTTTAAAGGAGATGATTGTTCCCGGATTGCTGGCAGTTATAACTCCTATCGTTGTCGGTAAATTAATGGGTCCTGAAGCATTAGGTGGATTATTGTTAGGCTCAGTAGTTATTGGTGTCTTTTTAGCTATTATGATGGCTAATGCTGGAGGAGCCTGGGATAATGCTAAAAAATATATTGAAAAAGGTAATTTTGGTGGAAAAAATTCTCCAGCTCACCAGGCAGGAGTAATTGGTGACACTGTAGGTGATCCTTTTAAAGATACTGCAGGACCTTCAATGAATATACTGATTAAAGTTATGTCTATCGTAGCATTAGTCTTCATTCCACTTTTTATATAGTCTAAAAAAAATAAATATTAACCTTTATGAATTATGCTAAAAAGAGCAATTAAATAGCGAC
Source organism: Atribacterota bacterium (assembly GCA_028696495.1). Lineage (GTDB taxonomy): Bacteria > Atribacterota > Phoenicimicrobiia > Phoenicimicrobiales > Stramentimicrobiaceae > Stramentimicrobium. The sequence goes on along the minus strand of JAQVGY010000007.1, from coordinate 285 downwards.
ACCATTTTTCATTATTAAATCATTCTTATCTATACTAACATAATTAAATTTTTAAATTGATAGCTTATATATTTTAAGGAAAGATTTTATCAATTCTATTCAGGATAAATTTATTTTATGGATATCATAGATTTAATTGAGAAAAAAAAGAATGGATTGGGCCTTAGTGAAAACGAAATAAAGTTTGTTATCGATGAATATGTAAAAGGAAATATTCCTGATTATCAGATGTCTGCATTTCTTATGGCTGTCTGGTTTATAGGAATGAGTTACCAGGAGATTAAC
>JAQVGY010000052.1 GCA_028696495.1 Atribacterota bacterium | reverse complement strand
ACAATTTTGGGATGGCTATATCCAAGACTGTTTACCGCTATACCACCTATAAAATCATAATATTCTTTCCCATCTAAATCCCAAACCTTTATCCCCTCTCCATGGTCTAAGACCATTGCCGGTCTTTTAAAGGTCTGAATGAGATAATTTTGTTCAGCGTTAATCAATTCTTTACTTTCCATATTATTCCTCCTCTTCATATTTTGTATATTATCATATAATTAATACTTTCCTAATTATCGACAGAAACAAATTCGGTCCCTATTCCCTTATCGGTAAATATCTCCAACAAAATGGAATGGGCACGCTTTCCATTTATAAAATGAACTTTTTTAACCCCACCCTCTAAAGCTCTTAAGGCAGATTTTACTTTAGGAATCATACCTTTCTGAATCTGTCCTGATTCCAGTAATTCTTTGGCTTCTTGAACATTAATACTGCTGATTAGAGTATCAGCGTTTCCTAATTCTCTTAATATTCCATCTACATCGGTGAGAAAAATTAGTTTTTCCGCCTTTAAAACATTTGCCAGCTCTCCTGCTACCGTATCGGCATTGATATTGAATCTATCCCCGCTGGTATCTACACCGATGGTGGCAATAACGGGTATATAATCCTTTTCTAAAAGCAAAGTCAATATTTCAGGATTTATCTTTATAATCTCGCCTACATACCCTAAATCCATCTGAGTATATTTTTTTACCATGAGTAGCTGTGCATCTTCTCCGCTCAAACCGATTCCCTTAATCCCATTCCCCTGGTCTTCTAAGATACATAAATTAATCTCAGCTACCAGACGGGTATTTATCTTGCCGGTCAAAACCATCTCTGTTATATCCATGGTATCACGGTCGGTTACTCTCAATCCATTTATAAACTGAGGAGTCTTTTTCTGTTTGAGCATCTCCTGTGATATCTCAGGTCCACCGCCATGGACAATTATCGGCTTCATACCTATGTAACGTAATAAGATTATATCTTTTATGATTTGTTTTTCCAGTTGCTTATCTTCCATAGCACTGCCGCCATATTTAATCACTACGATTTTGTTCCAGAACTTTTTTATATAGGGCAGTGCTTCTACTAAAATATCCGCACGCCAGACATCATTTTTTAACATTTTTTCCATACTCCTTTATCTTGCTAACTGTATTTAGTATTAATATTAATATATTCATGAGTGAGGTCACACCCCCAGGCTGTAGCTTTCCCTTCGCCCAGTTTTAAATCAATCACAATCTTTATCTCTGGAGATTCTTCCAGATATTTTCGTACTAACTCTCTGGAAAAGGACAATGGCTGACCATCTGAAACAATCTTTTCTTTTAAATAGAGGTCAACTTTTTCCACATCAATTTGTGCACCAGAATAACCAGCCGCAGCAAATATCCGACCCCAATTTGGGTCATGTCCATAAATAGCTGCCTTTACTAAAAGGGAGCCTATAACGGCTTTGGCGATTTTTACTGCATCACTATCAGTCATGGCATGCAGCACTTCTGCCTCAACAAGTTTGGTAGCCCCTTCTCCATCCCGGGCTATTTCTTTAGCCAGATATTCGGCTACCATATTCAGCGCATTTTTAAATTGGTGATAATCTTTATTTTTTTCGACAATGGGCGAATTACCCGCCAGCCCATTGGCCAACACTACCACCATATCATTGGTACTGGTGTCACCATCAACACTTATCATATTAAAGGTTTTGGCTATGGCGTACTGCAAAGCTTCCTGTAAAAGATTGCTTTCTATGGCAATATCAGTAGTAATAAAGCCCAGCATGGTAGCCATATTGGGGTGTATCATCCCCGAACCTTTGGCAATTCCACCAATTCTAATCTCCTGCCCATCCAAATCAAAACTTACGGCAATCTCTTTTTTCCTGGTATCTGTGGTCAATATTGCCTCAGCTGCATCAGCTCCACCTTTTGCACTTAATTTGTCAACCGCCTCTTTGACCCCATCTTTCATCTTGTCCATGGGAAGGAACTCTCCAATCTTCCCGGTAGATGTTACTGCCACATATTCTTCTTTAATATTCAGATTTTCCGAAACATATTTAACCGTCTCCCGGGCATCTTGTAATCCCTGCTCTCCGGTACAGGCATTGGCAACCCCGCTATTTACCAGTACTGCCTGCAATTTACCACCAGAACGAGCCATATTTTCCTCGGTGACCCAGAGGGGTGCTGCTTTAAATTTATTTTGGGTATAAACTGCAGCGGCACTGGCAATTTTTTCGGAGTAGATTAAAGCTAAATCTTTTCTCTTTACTCTAATACCACTATTTATGCCGGCAGATTTAAACCCTTTGGGATAGGTTATACCCTGTTCTTTTATAATCTTTAAATTATTCTGCTCATTACTATTATTCATTTTTATCACTCCTTTCGTTTATACCAACCCCATATCTTCTGGAAGATCAAACATGATATTCATATTCTGTATTGCCTGCCCTGATGCCCCTTTAGTCAGGTTATCAATCACCGAAATTACCTTGATTATTCCCATTCTCCTATCAAGGGCAAATCCTATATCACAATAATTGGTCAATTGTACAAAACGTACCTCCGGCAGATTTGGAGGTTCAAAGATTCTGACAAAGGGTGCACCATGATAAAACTTCTCATAGAGAGCTACAATATCCTGCTCATCACAATCTTTAATCAAATTTAGATAACAGGTAGACAGGATTCCTCTGCTGAGAGGAAGGAGATGTGGGGTAAAAGAGATTATAATCTCTTTATTCTCTTTACCATTTTTATTTTTCCCGTTATTACCCTGACAGGAATTGTAGAGCAAAGATAATTCCTGTTCCATCTCAGGAATATGGTTGTGCATAGTTGTCTTATATGCCTTAAAACTCTCATTACACTCACTGAAATGCAAGCCCAGAGATAGCTTTCTACCGGCACCGCTGGTACCCGATTTGGCATCAATGATTATATTTTTTGTTTCCACAAGATTTTCAGCCAATAAGGGGGCTATTCCTAATATGGCACTGGTGGGATAACATCCCGGATTGGCTATCAGGACTGCCCTCTTAATATCTTCTTTATATAATTCCGGCAATCCATATACCGCCTCTTTCAATAATGCTCTGCTATCTTCACTGTGCTCTTTTTTATACCATTTAGCATAATTTTGAGCATCCTTAAGCCGGAAATCGGCACTTAAATCGATAACTTTCAGCTGGCTTTTAGCAGCCAGTAATTCTGGCACAATATTGAGAGAAACATTATGTGGCAAGGCAGTAAATGCTATATCAGAATCCTGTACTATCTTTTCTCTATCAAGCGCTACAAGCTCTTTGTCCAGTTGATTGGTAAATTCAGGATAAACTTCACAGATATTCTGACCAACATAACTGGCTGAGACCAGATGCATCAATTCTATCTGAGGGTGTTTTAATAATATTCTAATTAATTCTTTTCCCGAATAACCGGTTGCCCCGACAATGCTAACTCTTATTTTTCCCATTTTAAAACTCCTTTCCCCTATATAACAAGGTGTTTAAAAGAATAAAAAATCTCGTCCCGGATAACTTTAATATAACATATTATCTTGAAGGGACGAGATATAAGTTTAATATAAGTCTCTCGCGGTGCCACCCACCTTGAATAAGTTATTCACCAATAATGGCTTAAGCAGATTCAGATGTTTACAATTCAATTTGAAACAAAAAATCTCGTCCCTGACTATCTATGTTTAAAAGTAGTCTTAAGGACGAGACTGAACTCGCGGTGCCACCTGAAATTGGATAAATAACTTATCCCACTCATTAACGGTTCTTAAAGGTAACCATCCTGTTTATCTCAAAATCGGTATAAGGTTATATGGTTTTCTTTTCAGTTGACCTGAACTGAGATATTTTCACCATACTTATCTCTCTCTGCCTGTAGTTTCCGGTCAGACTTACTTCTACCTGGAATCTTTATTCATTTTGAGCATAATAATAAAGGAATGTTTTCATTTTGTCAAATATTTTTTGAAATAATTTTTATAGCTTGTCTTAATAGCTGATACATGCTAAAGGATTCAGTGGGAGGATTACTCTGTCTTATCTATAAGCCTATAAGGGAAGTGCTCTTTACCAGGAAATAGTGAAGCCAAAACGATTGGGCATCTGCCAGTTTAAGGATAATTTATCATTAACCCGCAGGAGGATTTCTTTGCGATTTTCCTGCCATTCTTTTAAATTATTCAAATTAACCTGCCCACCGTAATTAAACTGTATCTTTCCAAAATCCATCTGCAGGCGAGAATTGAGAAAGGGCTCTAAACTGCTCTCTTCAAACTGATACTGCAGCCCTGCACCAGCCCACAATCTAACCACATAGGAGCTGTATACATCATATTCAAACCAGCCCTTACCGATTTCCTGTTCATATCGTAAGACAACATTCCAGCGATACGCCGGAGAAAGTGATAATTGAAAACCATAATTGTTCTCTTCACTGGCACTGCCCCATAAAGAAAGGCTGTTCTTTTCTCTTTTCGGTTCAATATTATCAAAGCTTAGAGTTGGAATACTGGTAAAAAGGGTATGCAGCCACATCTCCTCTCTATCATAGAGATGGTCTAATTCCTTTCCTCGAAGCAATATTGGGACTAAAAGGTCAGTATTAGTTATCCCATGATGATTGGCAGAGTAATTGAGCATAGTATGAATTATTTTGGGTGGATTTACTACCAGAATAATATCTCCTGAGTTTTTATTGGAAAGGAATCTAAAAATATTGGGCGGAACTGCAGGATATTTACTATCCCTGGTCAGAGAAAGCCATTCTAAATCAGTTAACCACTGGCCACGATATCCATCTTTGTAATAATCAAAAACATCATCGCCTTCATAGAGATATCTTACCCTGCCATCTTCATTCTCCTCAAAAACTATTTTGGCAGAGGTAGAATATCCGACTACATACTTCGGATTATCTTCTTTTTTATAAAAAGTAAAATCTATTTCGGTCTCTTCAATAATTTTTTGAGCATAATAATCCTTTAAATTTATATCTTTTAGATATACATTAGGGAAAAGAAATGCCCGAAGTCCATCTCCAACTACGTTTTTAATTAATGGAACATGGTTAATATATATTTCGTTATCAAAAGACATTCCATGGTCACTATATATAATAATATTAACTTCATTTGTATTTAAATTTTTCACCAATCTGCCAAAATAACGGTCGAACCTGCGTATACTGTTTAAATATATTTTTTCATTCAGGGCATGCCCGGTAGCATCGGTTGCAAACCAGAGCAGTTCAATTACCCCATAGGTATCTAATAATTGAGGAATATTGAGTATAGGTAGAAACATTAGGTTATCGAAAAAGGGAATTCCATATATAATACTGGCTCTGGCCCTACGAGGAATGGAGGAAAACATATGCGAAAACGTTTTTATATCTGATACCACCCGGTCTTTCTCACGGTCATAATAACCCCAGCCCACACTCTCTCCCACTTCATTACCAAGACCTTTTTTAAGTCTGGGATATATCATCTCGGTTCCACCAAAAAATAGGCTTAGACCATATTTAATAATATTTCCTTCTCCAAAAAACTCTTTTAAGTGAGGCAAATATCCCTCATCCATATATTGGAAAAAATTAGGTGAAGAGACTGCATCTAAATGGACAATAAGAAATTTTGGATTTGTATCGCTGTTTGTCTGAGCAGCAAAAGAAAGAGAGAGAAATAATAATAGAAATAGCACTGTGAAGAAAATGAATAAGCAGGAATAGGCTCTTTTTTGTACAACTAAAGATGGATGCTGTTCCTGTTTTAATTTATACTTTTTATTTTGTAACGGCTGTGCTGTAGAAAATACCACCTGTTTCTATTTCCTTTGCTATGGCAAT
>JAQVGY010000051.1 GCA_028696495.1 Atribacterota bacterium | reverse complement strand
CCGCTTAAAGTCTTTGCCAGTTGGTTCTCCCGTTTCTTGAGAACCGGAAATATCTGATAAATTTCTTCTAAAATTGCTTTCTGAAAGTTCTTTCTATGGTTATAGGTACCCATAAGCAGGTTTTCATATACGGTCATATTGGCAAATAGTTTTCCACCTTCCGGAATATGAGCAATGCCCAATTGGGTTATGGTATGGGGAGGTAATTTAACGATATCTTTACCCTGGAATAATATTTTTCCAGCTGTTGCTGGAATTAAATTAGAAATTGTTTTTAACAGTGTGGTCTTGCCAGCACCATTGGAACCAATAATGGCAACAACCTCATTCTCGTTTACTTGAAAATCGATATCTCTTAAAATGGTTATTTTGCCATAACCAGAACTTATTTCATTAACATGTAACATCGGATTCAATATAGCTCCTCCTTCCCAAATAGGCTTCAACAACCTTCTGATTATTGCTTATCTCATCAGGTACCCCTTTGGCAATAAGTTTGCCTGCATCTAAAACAAAGATACGCTCACATAAACCCATTACCATCTGCATAACATGTTCTACCACACAAAGGGTTATTTTGGTTTCCTGATTTAATTTTTTTAATTCTTCCATAAGTTTTATTAATTCAACACTGGTTAACCCAGCGCCAACTTCGTCGAGTAGTAGAAGTTCGGGCTCAGTTGCTGTTGCCCTGGCTACTTCCACTTTTCTTAATGAAGCCAAGCCCAGATCAGAGCATTTTGTTTTTCTGATATCATCTAATTCAAAAAATTCGACCATCTCATCCACTTTTCTTGGTACCTCATTTTCACCCAGCCGATTGTAAGCCCCTACCCTTATCGCATCTTCAACAGACATTTCACCAAAAGACCTGGTAATTTGAAAAGTCCGAGACATGCCCAGTTTACAAATCTTATGAGGGGGCATAGAAACTATATTGACACCTTTAAATACTACCTGTCCTTTATCAGGGACTTCCAGCCCGGTTACTAAATTGAAAAAAGTGGTCTTGCCAGCACCGTTTGGTCCAATAAGCCCCACAATCTCTCCCCTATTTATTTCCATTTCAACATTATTTACTGCAATTAGATTGCCAAAGCTCTTGGTAAGTTCTGAGGTTTTTAAAATTTGTTCAGACAACATCTTTACTTCTTCACCTCTTTTGTTTTAAATTTTTGGTAAATATCTTGGAAAATAGTTGCGATTCCTCTGGGCTTAAAGAGAACTACTATAATCAGGATAATGGCATATATTAACAGGTATAATCCTGAAAATTCCCCGCCCAGACTGGCTCTAAGAAATTCTTGTGCTCCAACCAGTAACAGGGCAGCCAGAAGGGGACCAAAAGTAATTCCTCTGCCTCCCACTATACCCAATATGGCTACTTTGGTACTCTCCGGCCCATTAAAAAAGCTGGGATGAATATAGCCATACATGCTGGCATAAATACCACCGGTCATACCTATCAGGAAGGAATAATAGACCAATGCCTTTAATTTGCTGGCTCTATTATCAACTCCTAAAACTTCTGTTGCAGTCTCATCCTCACCGATAGCTTTGAGATAATAACCAAGCTTTGAATTGGTAATCCTCTGATTCACCAATAAAGCTATAACCAGCATGGTTAGCATTATATAGTAAAAGGGGGCATATGTAACAAAACGCATATGCTGCCAGGAACCGGAAAAATAGGGAAGACATCTCTCTACCGGACCGCCGACCTTTTCCCACATATTAAATGCAACTTTGAGTATTTCCACCAGAGCACTGGTAGTCAAGGCATACCAGACTTCTTTTATTCCAAAACGGAATAGAGGGATTCCGATTAAAAGAGCGAATCCTGATGCTACTAAGCCCCCTATAAACATACCGAACCAGGGGCTAAGGTTAAAACGGATGAATAAGGTACCAGAAACGAAAGCACCTATCCCTAAATAGGCAAAAGCGGCAAAATCAAGTTGTCCTGCTAATCCTCCTACTATATTCCAGGAGGTTGCCATAACTCCGTAAAGTAGTACCGTAGTAGCCAATAAAACTTGATATTGATTGGTTCTAAGCACATAGGGTATACCCAGAGCAATGACAAATAGAATCAATATCAGTGATTTTCCTAAATTCATTTCTTTGAAAAAATTCATTATTTCCTCCCAAATATTCCTCTAGGCTTAAACCAAAGAACCAGAATAAATATGAGATATATTACCAGTGTTCTGGCTCTTGGGTCCCAAAAAGTCATAGCCAGAGATTCGCTTATTCCCACAATCAAGCCAGAAATTACCAATCCGGTAATAGATCCCAATCCAGCTAAAGCGAGAATACAAAAACTGAGCAATCCGAATCGTAATCCCATTGTTGGATCTACCTGCTGAAAGGTCATCAATAGACCACCGGCTATAGCGGTCAACCCTGAGCCCAACGCAAAGGCTAAAGCATATGTTCTTTGGAAGTTGATTCCCATTAAAGATGCTGCATTAGAATCATCGGAGGTAGCCCTTATTGCCATTCCTGGCCAGGTTTTGGCTAAGAAATAGGATATAATCATTATAATAATGAGGCTAATAATGGCAGATATCAACCGGGAAAGTGCAATAGTATAAGAACCAAATCGAATGGTGCCCTGTACAATTGAATAAGCCAGCGCACGTGGTCTTGCCTGCCAGACCAATTGAGTTATAGCGCCTAAAAAGGTCATTAGACCCACTGTTACAGCAATTTGTATAGTATAATGCTCCTGAAGTGTCTGTTTTATTAATCCATGATAGACCAGTATTCCAAATAAAAATAATAAAGGGAAGGTTATAATTGGACTGAAAATAGCATCAATTTTGTATAGAGAACCAGCCCAAAAGGTAAAATACATAGAAAGCATAACAAAATTGCCATGGGCAAAATTTACTACATTCATTACACCAAAAATAAGTGACAATCCTAAAGCTATCAGTGCATAAATACAACCCATCAAAACCCCGTTAAGAACACTTTGAATAATTGTTTCCATATTAAAAAGTTTATCCTTTCCTGTCTTACGTGATTGCACCCAATTAATAGAGACTTTGCCTGGTTAATTTTAATACAAAAATTAACCAGGCAAAGTCTACTAAGATTATTTACCGGCTACTAGTTGCTAAATAATTAATAAGTAGCATCCGGTCTGGGGAAGACAAACTCAGCTTCTGCCTCTTCAAAAGGCCATACCACTTTGGATTCCCCATTAATAACCTGCAATATTGTTGCTCTGGCATGGGGATTATCTCCTTTTCCGTCAAAGGCAATATGATTGGTAGGATAGGTATCTACTGCCGGTCCGGAGGTTAAATCGAGCTGTAAAAATGCACTACGCAGGTTATCCGGGTTCAGAGGATCTTCAGGATATAATTCTCCGGAAAGCTCGAGAGCTTCCTTTAGAACCCACATTCCGTAGTAATTCATTCCAGCACCTTCAGTAGGAATATGCCCGACCTGAGCGGTATATTCTTCAACAAATTTACGGTTTTGAGCGGTATCCTTAGCAGGGTTATAGCTACAGGTATTACTGTAATACTCAGCTACCGCACCCAATGCTTCAATAGATTCAGGATCTGAATATCCACAGGCACCCATGCCGGCAATATATTTTGGAATCAGATTTAATTCTCTAAAAGCCTGGGCAAAGATAATGGCATCCATAAAATAGGGGCAATGAACTACAAAGTCTGCTTTTGCAGTGGCGATACCATGAACAATTGATGAGGCGTCGGTAATATCATAGGGATATTCCTTCTGATAGACAATAGTTAATCCATTATCCAGGGCAGCCTGCACCGCACCAATTGCATTGCTTCTGCCAAAGGAGGAATCCTCGTTAAGGATAGCAATATTCTCTACCTTTACTCCAGATTTTTCGGCTGCTTCTATAACATATTCAACAGCAGATCTACCCTGCATACTGGCCTTAGGAGAAGGTCTGAACAGGTATTGGCGACCCACTTCAGTTATATCATCCACCAGGGCATCAGCTACCATAATAACCTTTTCTCTTTCGGTAATCTCAGATGCTACTGTGGTTAGACGGCTGATATACAAGCCTAAGACGGCAACAGGGCTATGTTTGCTTATAATGCTCTCTGTGGCGAGTCGTGCGCTCATGGCATCCTCACCCACGTCTTCAATAACTAATTCTAATGGGATACCACCTAAAGACTTTATACCACCAGCTTCATTGATATGTTTTACTGCAAATTCCATACCAACTTTCCCTTCAATTCCGAAGACTGCATGTGCACCGGTAAGAGGTTCAAGGCATCCGACGATAATTTTTCCCGGCAAATCAGCTGAGAAAGCAGAGACATTTAATAACATCATTGCTATAAAAATATAGATTAAAGTCTTTATCGTAAGGTTTACATTCAGGCCTTTACTTTTTAAAAACATAATTCTTCTCCTTTTTTAATTTAAAATTTATAAGTATTAAATTAGCCAGATGTTCAAATCTTTTTTCATCCCTCCTTTTTTAAATATTCTTTTTTCTGCTTCCATGTTCTAGCAATATAATAATACGATTTTTACGTAATTAGTTTTTGGATATATAAATAAGGGAAGGTGTAATGGATTGTTTGTCGTAGTTAATATTGGTATTATTCTTGTTATTATTATTCCTCATTTGTACCAAACTTTTCTATGACTTTTATCTGGTTATTAAGAGATCAATAAATTAACTATGTACTATACTATATATTAAATATTATTGCCTGATACTATAATATAATATACACGCTACAAAAAATTTTAGAATCTAATCATTTTAAATAAAAAAGACACTACGTTTCTATCTTTTGGATGTTTTTTCAAGATAATTTAGATAAAGCCTTAATCCTCTTTAACATATTGGGGTGTGTGGTGAATAATTCCATCATCTTTTCAGATGTGCTTATTCTGACATTTTTTTCTCTTAATTCAAATAGTTCCTGAGCATCGATGGTACCACTTAGGTCCTGATCCAGTTCCTTCAAGGTTGAGAATTCCTGATATCCTCTGGCAACATCGTTGAGAAAAAAAGCCCTGAACCCCTCAACCTGATTAAGAGCCTGTCTTCCCATCTGACTCTCTTTGAGTTTTGCAGAGCCATAGGTTAACTTGTACAGTGCAGAAGCAAGCTCGTGAGGGGGGTTTCCCAGGCTGACACTTCCCTGGTCGGCATAATATTCCCTGATACGGGAACCGTAAAGTACCAAAAGGTTAGAGATAAAATATAAAATAAAGGCAAACATGCCGATAAGAGCAGACGAGCCTTTCTTTTCCTGGCTCCTTGAAGTTCCCCCATACATAGTACGCATTCCCAGCCAGTAAAGGATTAATGGTATTACCGATAATACCGTGATAACAACCATGTCTCTATGTTTGATATGAGAAAGTTCGTGCCCAATTACCGCTTTTAGCTCATCCTTATTTAACAGTTTTTGAATCCCGGTGGTTATACAGACTCTGCTATCCTGGACACTTCTTCCAAAGGCAAAGGCATTAGGGACCGCCATTTGTGAAATACCTATTTTGGGTTTGGGAATACCTGCTTTGTGGGACATTTCTTCTATCATCTGGTGGAGTTCTGGTTCCTCTGATGCGCTGACCCATTTTACTTTCATCATAGAAGTAACCATGTTGGGGCCTATAAGATATTGTAACAGTGTTATCCCAATGGCTAATATAATATAACCGGTAACACTTCCTGCTCCCAGATAGCTGCCTATACCTGCGATAACACCATAAAGAATGGCAAACATTGCTATTACTAAAATCCACATTTTTGTTTGAAGATTCATATCAAATCTCCTTCAAATTTTCATATTTGATATATCAAAAGATGTAGACGCATTCTATATTATAATGTATTCTAAGTATATCCTCAAGTAA
>JAQVGY010000050.1 GCA_028696495.1 Atribacterota bacterium | reverse complement strand
AGGTGAACGAATAATTGCTTTTTCCTGACGGGAATTAATAATGGGATAACCTTGAATTAATTCAGAGCCCAGGGATTCAACTTTGATGTCGCAATCCATAGTTATCTTCTCATCCTTAGTCAAACGAGGAGTAATGGTCATATTTAAACCAACATCAATATAGCGAACAGTCTCAATTCCCTCTGCTGTTCTTTCTCGAATCGGAATTTTAGAACCGGATAGAATTATTGATTCCTTTCCATCTAAAGTCAATATCTTGGGATTAGACAGAGTGTTGGTTTTGCCTTCCCTGGTTAAAGCATCCAATTTTGCCTGTACCAAGCCAAATCTTTCAAAGGAACCACCTAAAGTGAGTTCACCCAAACTAATCTGTCCAAGCATAAGATTCCCTTCTGCATCAGTACCAGACCCCCATGATATTCCCAGATCCTTTTCGGCGTTCAGTTCTATTTCCACAATTTTTGATTCAATCATTATTTGAGAAGCGCGTTTATCCAGCCCTTCAATCATTATCTGTGCATTGGCAATCTCTTCCTGATTTCCTTTAATGATAATCTCATTCTGGCGTTCATCTACTAAGATTCTGCTCTCATCAGGAATTATAATACCAAGCATATTTTGAATTGATTCTATTTCTTCAACAAAAAAAGCATTGTCCAGCTTAAAGGTTTTAGTAATTAAACTGGCATCCATCTCCTTTATTAATTCTTCAGATTTGGAGACCAATTCCGGCAAACCTTCTACTATAAGGTTATTTAACCTGGTATCTGTGGTTATCTTTATATTATCGTCATCGTTAAAGTAATGGTCTAAAACACTCTTCGTATTCTCTACATCGGCATTTTCTAAATGAACAATTCGTGTTATCCTCTCCCGATAGGTTTTAATAATATCATCAGTCCCCACAATAAGGGCATTCCCTACCTGAGTGTAACTCAACCTTTTCAGTTTCAAAATCCAGTTAAGAGCTTCTTTAAAAGAAACTTCATTCAAGCTAAGGGTAATTTGCCCGGTAACCGAATCGTCTGCTACAATATTTATCCCACTCAACATGGATAAGGTACGAATGGCGTCAATAACTTCCGTTTCTTTAAGGTTCATGGTAATTGGTGTAGTGACCTGATCTACCAGCGAAGGAACCATTACCATTTCTTGTTCTCTTATCCTTTTAATCTCTTCTGCAGCAAGTGGCTCAACGGTAAAAATTTGTTGTTCCGGAGAGAGGAATTCCTTATAATCATAGATATTTATTTGCAGGAGATGTCTGGTACTATCGAGTGCCATATCATAATCAGCCTGTTGAAATAAATCAATAACAAATCTGGCTTTATCTGGCTCAATCTGCCCACATCTGACCTGTTTGACAGAACCCATATTTAGAAATAATGTATTCTTCACCAATTCAGTAATGTTGTAATCAGCATCATATACGTCAATAACAATCCTCTCAGGAGCATCCACATGCATTGCTTCATATTCCTCAATAGGCCTATTTGCTTTTATAGTCACCCTGGTAAAGTTAGGCATCTTTTTATACCAGATATTGGTGATGGTTATATTCTCCTGAGCAAGACAGGCATCAAATAAAAAGAAAAATAATAATGAAATCAGAACAATAAAAACTATCTTTCTGTTATAGTTAACAGCATTATTCTCCAAACCTATATTTTGGATATTATTTACGGATTTTTTTCCTATTTCTTTACTCATTAATATCCTCCTCACCTCCCAATTTTTGTGCAATATCATACCCATTAATGTCAATTATAACTCTATCATCCTGTATTGATTTAATTAAATATTTATCATCAATAAGGTCACCCTCTTTAGCTATATAGGTCTCCTCATCCATTTCAATAATAGCCAGTTTAGTAACACCGGAGGAAATTAATCCGGTAAATTTCGTCCCTGCCGGCAGCTCAGGTGTTACAAATCTCCGAATATCTTCTGCACTGCTTAATTCTTTTGCTAACCTCTCTTCTTCTCCCTCCTCAACATATACCGAGCTGACTATTCTCTGAAAAGGATTACGCAATACCGGCGGTTCATACGGCTTATAAGTATAGATTCTTGTTTCATAACTTTCGTGACGCTGTTTAATCTCTTTTTCAAAAGGGGTAAGCTCTTCTTCTATTACCTCTACTACCTTTGCCTCTACCTCTTCTGGTTCAGGGCTTTCCATAGAAACTGCTGCAGGGACATCAGCGGCAGTGTCTGTAGCAATATCAGCAGTCATTTCAGTAACCGGTAGTTGAGCTGTACCAGTAACAGCACTAGTACCAGTGCCAGCACCAGTACCCATATCAGCTGTAACTACTTCCTTTTTTTCTCTGTTAAAAGGGTTCAATGATGATAGTGAAGATAAAGAAAATGAAGATAGCAAATCCGGTTTAAACCATACTAAAGCGGTCGCTGCTGCCAGAATAATCACAATAACTAATAAGATACGATTTAATCTACTCAAATTCTCAATTTCCTTTCATTAAGACATAGGTAAACATAGTCATAGTGACATTGACATTGTCAGCATCATCACCGGCAGGATTAAGGCTCAATTCTCTAACATCAACAATTCTGGGGAAATTTTCTAATCTATCTAAAAATCTAATTACTTCAAAATAATTAGCACTATAGGTCATATTTATTGGCAGTCGGGCATAAAGGGCATCTTTTTCCTGGATTATACTCTGTGGTGCAAAATTGGTAAAATCAATATTAAATTCATCCATAGTTTCCTGTAACATAACCAGGAATTCAGGAATCTCTTTTTCTTTTGGTAGGAGCACTTCCATAAATTCCATCTTTTCAATTAAATCCTGGTATTCCTTTCTTAGCTCTCCTAAACGTGCATAGATTCTTTTGCCTTCCTCTATTTTACCTTGAAGAATACTAATCTCACTATCAAGATTCTCTATCCTTGCTTTTCTTGGTAAATAAATAAAAGAGTAGTTAAAATAAGAAAATGCTAACAGAAAAACCATGAATAATATAATCTTTGCCCTTTTACTAAGGTTAAATAATTTCAAAACTATTCACCTCTATTTATTTTCCCTAATCCATAACATCATAATCTCTGTGAAAAGGAATGAAAATACCGGACAATTGGAAATTTACCGTATAAACACTCCTCTCTTGTTCAGGAATTTCAGTACTCTGTTTATTAATATATTGTAATTCAATAGCATCAAAGCGTCCATGTTCTTTTAAGGTGTTCATATAGCGGGCAATCAGATAATTATTAAAGGTATTGCCAGTAAAATTGAAGGTCTGGTTGGCACTGACACTTAAGTTGTTGAGCCAAACTTCTGGTAAAACAGTGGCGCTAAAATCACCTAAAACGCGGGTTAAAGAAGATTGGTTTTTAATTAAATTTTCAATAAGCTCTACCCGCCTGGCTAATTCTTCTCTATCTTTCTCTAAATTTTTAACTTCTTCAATACCCTTTTCAATAATTGCCAATTGGGTTTTCAAGCTTCTTACTTCATTCTCTCTAGCAATTATTTCATTCTCTAAATAAAAGTAAAAATACCCTGATGCAGCAAAGAGGAAAATTATAAAGACTGTCACCAGTATCCTGGACAGATTGTATCTTTCTTTCTCCCGATATTCCAGTGGCAGCAGGTTAATATCCCTGTTCATACTTTTATCTCTTGCCATAACTTACTATTTACCTTTCTCTTTTGGCTAATCCAATAGCAGTGGCTAAAGCAGATTTATATTTATCCAGATGGTCAATATCAATATTACGCTCATTAATAGAAATGCCTTTTAAAGGATTAGCAATTACTACAGTAATTCCAAATTGTTTTTTCAGCATTTGTCCCAGATTGGGTAATTGAGTCATTCCACCACACAAAATAATACTCTGATAGTTTACTTTCTGGTATTGTGTTTTAAAATAATTTAACGATTTACGGATTTCATTAAATATTTCATTAACACCTGCTTTCACTATATCAGCAATTTCTTCTTCAGTCGGTGTTGAAATATCTTCTTCCTTTTCCTTTATTTTTATTTCTGGACTATCCTGCTCTTCTCCTGCTTGATTTAAAGGTACATTTACATTTACATCTTCTTCTTTTTCTTCAGTCTCTTCAGTCTCTTTTTTACTAATGCTTTCGGTAATAATCGTTTCTTCAGGCAGTGATAGCCCAACACGCCGTTTTAATGTTTCAGCTTCCTGGAAAGGAATGCCTAATTTTTTCACAATGGATTCTGTAACATCTCCTCCGCCCTTGAGAATAGTTCTGGTAAATTTTAATCTATCGCCTTCCATTAAAGTGATTTCGGTAGTGCTGGCTCCCATAGAAAGAATAATATCAATCATAGTACCATCTTCATCTCCAGCAGCGGGAGTAAGGTAACTTTCAAAGGCCCTTATCTGTGCATTTGCCATAATGTCTACAACCCTTGGTTGTATTTTGACATTCTTGAGCACTGCAATTTGCTGGTCAACAAGACTTCTGGGAGCTGCCACCAGCAGCACCTTCATCATCTTGGTTCCTTCTTTTTCTTCCAATTCTTCAATCTTTTTAACATCAAGCAGAGATTCTTTTAAATCATAGGGGACATATTTGGGAGCCTCCCATTGAATTCCTTCCGACAATTCCTTTTCAGTCATCAAGGGAGTAGTAATTTCGCGGACAATAACCTTTTGACCGGTAATAGCAATAATATTACCTTTGTCATAAAGTCTCTTCTTATGAAGCAGCTTGTTTAAAGCCTGGCTAACCGCATCAACATCCTTTATCTCTCCATGTAAAATAGTGCCTGGTGGAGTTAAAACTATGCCATAATTGTCTAAATAATAACCACTTCCAGTTTTGTTTAGTTTTACTACTTTGATGGAACGTGCTCCAAAATCTATAGCCAGCATTTAAGCTCCTCTGTAATTATGAACCTGCCTCTTAGTTTTTATTACATGGCAGGTTCATATTCTTATATATTGTATATATTGTATCATTCATTTTTCCCATTATATCAGGAATAAATAATTTAGAACAACTTTTTTTTATTTCAACTCAGTAAACATTAAAAGAAGTTTATTATTTCCATTATAGTATATAACAATATAATTAAACAAGCTATTAATTAAAAATATTCTCAAATTGTAATAAATTTATATGTATATTTAAAAAAACTAAATAAAAGCCATGTTCTGTTCTGGTAATATTTAACAATACTATCTTTAAGATTTAAAATATTATTATATCATTACCACTTCTAAATTCTATATCACCATTACCTGTTACAGTCCTATCTTCATCTAACACCGGTAAATCTGTTTCAGCCCTAACTTCTTCTTCAATTGTTTCTACAGATTTTTCTTTAACTATTGTTATTTGATTTAGCTTCGCATATTCCTTATTCTGTTTATAAATATAGTTCATTGCATAACTTACTGCAATTATAATTAACAGTACAATTACTATATAGACAAGATTTTTTATTTTTATTGCTGAGTCCATATGTAAAATCTTTCTTTTTATTATTTTTACAGAACGCTATTTTCAAGAAATATTCCTATCCTAAAGCCAAGCCCTTCTTAGTCAAGTTCTCCTTCTCTCCACCAGAGTTTTATATATTTTCCGGTAGTTGGGAAATAAGGTGGCAGTACTTCTCCAAATTTTGGATTATTAATATTCATTCTGTTATCAAAGTGGTAATCTTTAGTATAACCGGTTCTGGAGCTTGCTGAAAAGGTTCCCACAGGACCCCTTTGTTTTTGTATAAAAGAGCCATACACTTTCAGAGTATCTTTTAAATCAGTCTTGAAACCTTCAAAATAAAATGAGGTTCCCAATGCCATCATAATGGCATTGATTTCAATATTATTGGGTACTTTAGAGCCCGATGGAGTATTTTTAGGAATTTTAATGTTTTTTTCAGTTACCAGACCTAAGGAATCAGGGATGTCCGGATAGCCATCATCTACACGGAAACTATCTTCTCCATTTGTTACTCTGGTATTATATAAGATGTCACCGGTAATGTTGATATCATAATTACTGGCAATGGTATATTTTCCCTTCACTCCACCGTCATTAGAGGTTGCCTTTAAACTTTTTATTTCCCCATTTACGAAAATAACCCCATTAATTTT
>JAQVGY010000049.1 GCA_028696495.1 Atribacterota bacterium | reverse complement strand
CTGGGGAATAGTTCATATATCCATTCCAGGTCTTTGGCAATTTCTCCTTTATCCTCTCGAGTGAAGGCACCTAAGTCTAAATTTTCTTTTACTGACAGATTAGGAAATATTTTTCTCCCCTCAGGGACCATTGCCACTCCCATCTTGACAATCCCATCTGTCGATAGATTTGTGATATTTTTGTCTTCAAATATTATTTTTCCCAGCTGGCATTTAACCAGAGAACATATGGCTCTTAAAGTCGTACTTTTTCCGGCACCATTGGCTCCGATGAGTGTGGTAATTTTACATTTTGGTACCTCAAAAGTAACCCCCTTTAAGGCATGTATGCCACCATAAAAAACATTTAAATCATCAACCTTAAGCATATTGTGCTTCCACCCCCAAATAGGCTTTAATAACTTCTGGATTATGCTGTATCTCTTTGGGATTCCCTTCAGCTATCGTTAAACCGTAGTTTAATACTATTATTCTCTCACATATTCCCATTACTACTTTCATATCGTGTTCAATCAGTATAATGGTTAAATTGAAATCATCTCTTATTCTTTGAATAAAACCCATCAACTCCTTGGTCTCCTGGGGATTCATTCCTGCAGCCGGTTCATCAAGGAGTAAAAGCTTTGGTTCTGTAGCCAAAGCCCTAACAATCTCTAATTTTCTCTGCTGACCATAGGGAAGGCTACCTGCTTTTTCCAATTTACATCTTTCCAAATCAACTTTCTCCAATAATTCCGTAGATTTCTGGTATATGCTTTCTTCTTCCTGCACATAACCTGAAAATTTGAAGATAGCAGAGGCAATACTCGATTGTAAATGAAGGTGAAATCCAATCATTACATTATCAATCACTGTCAAATTTTCCATCAGTCTAACATTTTGAAAGGTTCTGGCAATACCTAATTTGGCAATTTTGTCTGGTTTCATCCCGGTAATATCCGTATTTTGAAAATATATTCTGTTCACAGAAGGAGCATATATTCCTGTTATCATATTAAAAATGGTTGTTTTGCCAGCACCATTGGGGCCGATTAAACCAACCAGCTCACCAGATTGCAGTTTTAATTCAAAATTTTTTACAGCCGTTAAACCGCCAAACTGAATAGTGATATTATCTATATTTAAAATTTCCATTAAGAAGCACTTCCTTCCGTAGTTTTTTTGTTAGAAAATATTCTACTAATAAACCGGAAGAATCCTTCCCATGTAAATTCAACTCCTCCCATTAAACCCCTCTGTTTATACAGAATAAGAACTAAAAGCAGGACTGAGAAGGAAACCATCCTCAATCCGGGTATGGGGGGAAAATGAATTGGGCCAAGATTAAAGCCAGCCTCTATAGGACGAAGATATTCTAAAAAGAAATTATAGAGAAATGCAGCTATAACCGTTCCAGTTATACTACCCAAACCACCGAGTACTACTACAGCTAAAATATTAAAAGTCATCACAAACATAAATGCCTTGGGATCTATGGTGGTTAATAGACAGGCAAATAATCCTCCTCCTACGCCGGCAAAGAATGCACTAATAGTGAAGGACATTACTTTATGATAGGTCAGATTTATCCCCACAGCTTCTGCAGCAATCTCATTTTCTCTGATAGACATCAATGCCCTTCCATAACTACTATTAATTAATCCTTTAATAATATAGATAGTTACCACTGCCACGCCTACTGTCCACCAGAGGTTGGTGAATTCTGGAATACCTTTTATACCTAAAGCACCATTGGTAATATGGGGCAAATTATTGGCAATAATCCTGATTATCTCAGCAAACCCTAAAGTAGCAATTCCTAAATAATCACCCTTTAATCTTAAAACCGGTAAACCGATTAAAAATCCTGCTAAAGCAGTAATTAAACCAGATAAGAGTAAGGCAACTATAAAGGGGGCATGAATCACGGTGAAAGGCCAGATTAAAGGTTCCAGTATGAAACTTGCTTCTTTATAATAGGGAGGAAGGACTAACAGGGCAGTAACATAAGCTCCAATCGCCATAAAACCGGCATGACCGAGAGAGAATTGCCCGGTAAATCCATATATCAGATTCAAACTTACACCTAGAGTAACATAGATGGCACCAAGATTAAGGATTCTTATCTTGTAGGCATCTAATCTATTCTGGGCAAAATACACCAATATAAAAAGTATTATTAAAGCAATTATGGTACATATTTTTTTATTTTGTTTTTTCATAATCTTATACCTTCTCCTGTACCTTTGTGCCTAAAATACCATCAGGTTTAAGTAATAATATTATTATTAGAATAAAAAAAACAAAGGCATCTCTATATCCTGACATTGCAGGAAAAAAAGTCACAAATAAGATTTCAGACATACCTAAAATAAAGCCTCCCAGCATAGCGCCCGGGATACTTCCTATCCCACCTACTACAGCAGCAATAAATGCCTTCAAACCAGGTATAATTCCCATAGTAGGGACTATCTGTGGAAATCTCAGACTCCACAAAATTCCTCCTACTGCTGCCAGAGCAGAACCAATAATAAAGGTTACTGAAATAGCTCTATTAACACCAACTCCCATCAATCTGGAAGTCTCTATATCTCGAGATATTGCCCTCATTGCTAAACCAGTTTTCGTTTGATAAATAATATATATTAAAAGAGATAAAAATATAATAGATACTCCTATGGAAGCAAAGAGGGTAGACTGGATACGAATCTCCCCAAATTGAAATATTTTAGTAAAAAATGCTGGTCGATGAACAGATTTGGGAATACCTGAAAAAACTACGATAGACAGATTCTGTAAAAAGAAGGATACTCCGATTGCTGAAATTAAAGCTGAAATCCTGGGAGCATCTCTTAAAGGTTTATAGGCAATCCTTTCAGATAACATGCCAGTAAAAGCGGTTAAGCCAATGGCTACTATTGCTGAAGCCCACCAGGGGAGGTGAAAAATCAAGACTCCAAAATACAGGAAATAGGGTGCCAGCATAAATATTTCTCCATGGGCAAAGTTTATTAATCTTAAAATACCATAGACCATGGTATACCCTATGGCAATTAAGGAATATAAGCTTCCCAACGACAGGCCATTAGCGATATTCTGCAAGAGCAGATTTATTGTCATGGACTTCTCCTTGTTATTATTGAAATTGAAACTACAGTTCAATCATCATTAGAGGTAAAAGAGATAGGGCATAACCCTATCTCTTTTACCTCTACTATCAATCAACCATACGGCAAAAATTATGGATAAACAGTTGCTTCGTATTTGTAGTCCCCATTTACAATCTTCACCAGAACAGCAGGTTTAATAGCATCACCATTTTCATCAATGGTAATGGAACCACCTGCACCCTGGAAGTCTTTTGTTGCAGCTAAAGCATCTTTAATTGCTACCGGATCAAATGAGTTTGCTCTCTCTATAGCATCAACAAGCAGATTGAAGGAATCATAGCAAAGAATAGAAACCGCATCTGGAGCTAAATTATATTTTTCTCTAAATAATTTAGCAAATTTTTCAGATTCAGGGGTAGCTGGCTGATCTTCGGCGAAGAAAGTGCTGGCAATTAAACCTTCTGCTGCCTCTTTCGCCAAATCTACCAGTACCGGGTTATGGAGAGTATCTCCACCTAAATACTGACCGGTAAATCCTAATTCTCTACCTTGAATAGCAATGAGAGCAACGTCTCCAAAATAACCGGGGAAGAAGAGGGCTTCTGCTCCTGAGGCAATAATCTGACTCAATTGAGCACTGAAATCCTGGTCGCCGGTATTATACTTTGTATCACTGACTATTTCTCCACCCAGTTGTTCAAAAGTTCTTTTGTAGAAATTGGCTAATCCGACTGAATAGTCCTGGGCAATATCGACCAGGAGAGCAGATTTTCTAAATCCAAGTGTCTCGTAGGCATATTGTGCCATGACCTGGCCCTGGAAGGGGTCAATAAAGCAAGCACGGAAAACATATTCTTTCCCCTGAGTAACCAGCGGGTTGGTTGCCGTACCGGAAATTAAAGGTATACCTGCTTTGTTAGCTACTTCTCCGCCTGGAATTGCCATACCGCTTCCATAACTGACGAAAACAGCTACTACTCCATCTCTTTCAATAAGCCTGGAAACTGCATTGGCAGCATCGACTTTTTCACTCTTATTGTCCACCAGGATTAATTCAATCTTTTTACCCAATACTGTGGGAGTCTGTTCCAGGGCAAGTTCATAACCTCTCCAGCAAAGCTCTCCGCCAACTGCCATGGCGCCGGTCATAGGCTCGGCTGCGCCAAATTTAACTACATCCTGAGCTAATGCTACACTGCCAAGCAAAAGAATCGCTCCAGCTAAAACAAGAATAAATAAATATTTTCTCATTTCTTTTCTTCCTTTCTTTTACATCATATATTTTGTTAAGTGGTCACGTGATTAAAAAATGTTGATATGGTATATTATTCTATTCTTTATTTATCACCCCCTGAAATATTTTTCTTTTTCTTAAAATTGCCTGTGCAGTATTAAGAAGCTGTAATATAGCAGGTAATTCTAAAAATTTTAACACTGAATCTTAGCTATTAAAAATTTTTTTAATAAGCAATCATATATATAATTATTTTTTGTTCAAAATCGGGGTAATTATTAAAAAATATCCCCGAACCTTTGTCAATCATCCACTAATTTTGAAATAAGTATACCATATATGGGGAATAAAATACACTCTCATTATATTCTCAAAATACAATTTATTATCAGAAAAAGTACAATTATTTTTTTATTTAACCAAAAATACTCAAAAATTATGGAAATAATGGGAATATTAGTTTAATATAGTTTATAATAAAAATGGTTTTTAAATTAAAACTTATAATATGTTTCCTGTTAAATAATTACAGGGTTAATAAGATTAAATTCGATGGATAAAAGATTAAAAGAAGTAGAAAAAGCTTATAGAAATACGGATTTCATCAATAGCTCTGATGCCAGAGTTATTAGAATATTAGCTGAATTATTGGAACCTAAACAACGTTTCCAAAAAAATAATATTAAAGATATGATTGTTTTCTTTGGTTCTGCACGAACTATGCCTCCCAATGAAGCAAAAAATTATCTTAAAAATATTGAAGAAAAAATTTATACTTCAGATGATTCGGATAAAATGCATTTTCAGGAAGAATTAGAAAATGCCAAAAACCAGGTTTTTATGTCCGGATATTACCAGGATGCTGTTCAATTAGCTAAACGTTTTACCCTCTGGTCTAAATCACTAAATCCAAATTCTCGCTTTATAGTCTGTTCAGGTGGGGGGCTTGGAATTATGGAAGCAGCCAATAGAGGTGCCAATGAAGCTGGGGGTAAATCAATTGGTCTTAATATCAGTATTCCCATGGAGCAATTTTTTAATCAATATATTACCCCGGAACTTAATTTTGAATTTCATTATTTTTTCATGCGTAAATTCTGGTTTGTCTATTTAACCAAAGGATTTGTTATTTTCCCCGGTGGTTTTGGTACTCTTGACGAATTATTTGAAGTTTTAACTTTGCTACAAACTAAAAAACTAAAAAAGCAGATACCCTTAGTCCTTTATGGTTCAGAATACTGGAAACAGGTAGTCAATTTCGATACTCTGGTCAAATACGGTACTATCAGCAAATGCGACCTTGACCTGTTTAAAATCTGTGATACGGTTGAAGATGCTTTTACCTATTTAACTGAAGAAATCACCAGACTTTACTTATAGACATTTTAATACCAGTTCCATGATAACAACCGTTATTAAAAGCCAGGTGGCTGGTAAAAGGGAATTAAATAATTCTCACGTTCTTTTTTAAACTTTTCTAATTCTGGAGTATAGCACTCAATTATCTGTTCTGGAGGTACTTTTGCTTCCAGAAACAGGCCAATCTTATCTGTACCCATAATTTTGTCGAACATAACAATATTTCCTGGAGTACTTTTGGGAACATGAAAGTCTCCCAGCATGAAGGCATAAGCCAGTGCATAAATACCACTCTTTGCAGGGTTAAAAATAGAAGGGTCATATATATCCAGACAAGCCCCACCTGCTGTTTCTCTCTCCTCGGGGATATACCATACCCCGGGCAGCTCAGCTTGATTGAGGACTTCTGCATACTGATATGAGTCCAGACCTTTGCCTCCTACCCATCGAA
>JAQVGY010000006.1:23484-27124 GCA_028696495.1 Atribacterota bacterium | reverse complement strand
ATTGCCTGAACTTAAATAGGAGAGATGGTATGGATTTCAGCACCAGAGTACGACAGGGTGATATTAGAGCTGCGGCAAAACTCATTACCATGGTAGAAAATGATTTTCAGCATGCTCAGAAGATATTAAAAGAATTACATCAATATTGTGGTAAGGCAATTGTTATTGGAATTACAGGACCTCCTGGTTCAGGTAAAAGCACAATCACTGATCGTCTAACCCAGCATATCAGGAAAAAAGGGAAAAAAGTTGGCATTATTGCTATAGACCCGAGCAGTCCTTTTTCCGGTGGCGCCATACTCGGTGACCGTATAAGAATGCAGGACCTTGCGACAGATAAGGATGTTTTTATTCGCAGTATAGGAACCAGAGGGCATCTGGGAGGTTTATCACGTTCTACCCAGGCGATTGTAAAAATAATGGATGCCATGGGGAAAGATATAATTTTTATAGAAACAGTTGGTGTGGGTCAATCAGAAATTGAAGTAATCAAGGTATCGGATGTTATTCTATTGGTAGCGATACCCGGTATGGGAGACGACATACAGGTGATAAAGGCTGGTATTATGGAAATAGGTGATATATTCGTAGTAAATAAGGCTGATAGGGATGGTGCTGATAAGCTTATTATGGAAATTGAGATGATGATTAACCTGAATGATGATGGTAAAAGAAATCCTTCTATAATTAAGACTGTTGGTACTGAAAATATTGGAATAGCTCAGTTATGGAGAGAGATTGAAAGATTGATTGTTGAATTAGAGGAAAATGGACAGATATACCAGAGGAGAAGAAATCGGGTTAGAAAAGAAATTTTTGATCTCTTTCAGGAAAACTGGAAGGAGATGTTTTTTCAATTGATAGGGGAAGAAAATCTGGGGAAAGAAGTAGAAAGGGTATTGAAACAGGAGGATGACCCTTATTGTGCAGTTGAAAAACTAACTGAAATATTCAAGAAAAAAGTATTTCAAGGGGGTAATAATATTGTTTAAAAAAATAAATCATATCGGGATTGCCGTAAAAAATTTAGATGATGCTCTTTCTGTTTTTCAGGATACTCTGGGTATGACCTGTGCTGGAATAGAAGAAGTGGAAGACCAGAAGGTTAGAACTGCCTGTCTGCCTGTTGGTGAGAGCGAGATTGAATTATTAGAATCAACTTCTCCAGAGGGTAATATTGCCAGATTTATTGAAAAAAGAGGTGAAGGGATTCATCACATAGCCTTTGAGGTTGATAACCTGGAAGCGGTCTTGGAAGAGTTAAAGGGGAAAGGAGTTCAATTGATTGACCAGAAACCCCGGATTGGTGTCGGCGGTATTAAAATTGCTTTTCTACACCCTAAAAGCAGCAACGGGGTTTTAGTCGAGTTATGTGAGGCCAGGGATTAGAAAATAGTATCTTAATTAAAAAGTAAATTCATTTTTAAAATTAATAAATTGAACACCATTTTTTATTTTTATTAAAGAGGTCAAAAAGTATATAAAGAGTTAAAAATAACCAAAGGAAGGAGAAGTGTCTAATGGAACAGACTATCAGTGAATTGATGAAGTCTTTACAAGAAAAGAAAGAGAAGATTCTTGCCGGTGGCGGAGAAAAAAGAATCAAGGCACAGCATGAGAGAGGAAAGCTGACCGCCCGGGAAAGAGTATCTTTATTGTTAGATGAGGGTAGTTTTAATGAACTTGATCTTTTCGTAGAACATCGCTGTACAAATTTTGATATGGCAGGGAAGGAAGTACCGGGAGAAGGAGTGGTAACCGGATATGGAACCATTAATGGTCGTCTGGTTTATGTTTTTTCCCAGGACTTTACTGTCATTGGCGGTTCTTTAGGGGAAATGCATTCTAAAAAAATATGTAAAATTATGGATATGGCTATGAAAATGGGTGCACCTGTTATTGGAATCAATGATTCCGGTGGTGCCCGTATTCAAGAAGGGGTAGACTCACTGAGTGGCTATGGGCAGATATTTTACCGTAACACCATTGCTTCAGGTGTAATTCCTCAGATTTCTGTAGTGGTAGGTCCTGCTGCCGGAGGGGCAGTATATTCTCCGGCAATTATGGATTTTGTGTTTATGGTAAAGAAGATTGGCATTATGCATATTACCGGCCCCAGTGTTATTAAGGCAGTTACTGGTGAAGATGTCACCTCAGAAAAATTAGGAGGAGCAATGACTCATAACCAAAAAAGTGGAGTTGCTCACTTTGCAGCTGAAAATGAACAGGAAGTATTTGAATCTGTCAGAAAAATACTCGGTTATATGCCTTCCAATAACATGGAAAACCCCCCTGTTGAACCTGCCAATGATGATCCCAATAGAATGGAAGAGGCTCTATTAAGTATTGTGCCGACAGACCCCAATAAGCCCTATGAGATGAGAGATATAATTAAATATATTGTTGATAATGGAGATTTTTTTGAGGCACATGAGCATTTTGCCCGTAATATCCTCACAGGGTTTGCCAGATTGAATGGACAGAGCATCGGCATCATAGCCAATCAACCAAAAATTCTTGCTGGATGTCTTGACATCGATGCTTCTGACAAAGGTGCTCGTTTTATACGTTTCTGTGATGCCTTTAATATCCCCATCCTGACCCTGGTTGATGTTCCCGGATTTTTACCTGGAACAGCTCAGGAATATGGTGGAATTATAAGACATGGGGCAAAGATGCTATATGCCTATTCTGAAGCAACTGTTCCCAAGGTTACGGTAGTGGTAAGAAAATCGTATGGTGGTGCTTATCTGGCTATGTGTGGCAGAGATTTAGGTGCTGACCAGGTCATTGCCTGGCCTACAGCGGAGATTGCCGTAATGGGCTCTCAAGGAGCTGCTAATATTATTTTCAAGAAAGAGATTGAAGAGGCAGAAAACCCCGAGCAGTACCGCCAGAAAAAGATTGATGAATACCAAGAACAATTTTCTAATCCCTATGCAGCTGCTATCAGAGGATATGTAGATATGATTATTGACCCACGGGAGACCAGACCGAGACTGATTACTACTTTTGAAATGCTTGCTACCAAAAGCGAGAGTCTGCCAGGCAAAAAACATGGAAATATCCCGCTTTAATAGAAGCTGGAAAAATTATTTTTAGTGAGTGTTATCTAAATATATCTTACCTATTGAAAGAAGGTGCAGAATATGTATGAAGGATTACAGGGTGCAATTGTATTATCAATAATTTCAATGGTTATTGTATTTATAGTATTGGGTTTGCTGGCTTTATTGATGGTAGGACTAAGAAAAGTTATGGCTTTTACTTCTAAAAAAACAGCCAAAGAAGAAAAAGTTATCGTCAAAGAAGAGAAGGCGACTCCAGTGCCCGAAGAAGCAATAAGTATTGTAGAAACACAAAACGAAGAAATAGTCAGTGTAATATCGGCAGCTGTAGCTAATTATCTGCACAGTACTGCATCAGCACAGCCACTCAGTATTATTAGTATAAAAAGGATTATGCCACAGACCTTAAACTACTGGGCAATTTCGGGTAGGCAAAATATGATGGCAGAAAGAATATCAATTAGTTCCAGAAAAAAAGGAGGAATTTAATAAATGAAACAATTTAAGATTAAAGTAAATGGTAAAGAATATCTGGTAGAGGTGGAAGAGATTGGTACCGGCAATACCCCTCA
>JAQVGY010000006.1:0-23384 GCA_028696495.1 Atribacterota bacterium | reverse complement strand
CAGAAAGAATATCAATTAGTTCCAGAAAAAAAGGAGGAATTTAATAAATGAAACAATTTAAGATTAAAGTAAATGGTAAAGAATATCTGGTAGAGGTGGAAGAGATTGGTACCGGCAATACCCCTCAAGCTGCTGCTCCAGTTGTCAAGGCAGAACCAAAGGAAGTAAGAGCTGAGACTGCGCCGGTAAAACCTGAGGCAAAAAAGGAAGCTGCTGTTACTGTCTCAGAAGGTGAGGAAGTTATCGTAGCTCCTATGCCCGGCAAGATTCTTAAGATAAATGTCTCAGAAGGTGATACAGTGCAGGAAGGTGATACAATCGTGATTCTGGAAGCTATGAAGATGGAGAATGAAATTGTTGCCGGTTCTGGCGGCAAAGTGAAGAAGATACATGTTGCCGTAAATCAGATGGTGGAGACTGATGATGCTCTCGCAGTAATAGGATAATAACATCAAAAAAGGAGTATGATATGAATATAATTCATTCCCTTATTGAACTTGTCAAAATATCCGGTTTTGTCGGTTTAAACCTGCCAAGTTTGATAATGCTGTTAGTAGGGGGGACCCTGCTCTATCTCGCCATAGTGAAAAACTATGAACCATTACTATTATTACCAATTGCCTTTGGTGCGATTTTAGTAAACTTACCTCTTACCGGCTTAATGGAAGAAGGAGGGTTTTTAAATATACTCTCTTTTGGTATACGCCACGAACTATTTCCCATCTTAATCTTTATGGGGATAGGTGCCATGACTGACTTTGGACCACTGTTAGCCAATCCGGTAACTTTTTTATTAGGAGCTGCTGCACAGCTTGGGGTTTTTGTAGCTATAATAGGAGCAGTTTTAATAGGTTTTGATATTAAAGAAGCAGCAGCAATAGGTATCATCGGAGGTGCTGATGGGCCTACCGCAATCTATTTGGCTGCTAAGACAGCGCCCCAAATCTTAGGGGCGATTGCAGTTGCAGCATATTCCTACATGTCTTTAGTACCTTTAATCCAACCTCCTATAATGAAACTTTGCACTACCCCGGAACAGAGAAAGATAGTAATGAAACAGTTGCATCCTGTTTCTAAAACAGAGAAAATACTTTTCCCCATTATTTGTACTATATTTGTAGGACTGTTATTACCTGCTACCGTGCCTATTGTAGGTATTATGATGCTGGGGAATCTGTTCAGGGAAAGTATGGTAGTAGATAGGTTATCTAACACCACACAAAATGAGCTTATAAATATCGTGACTATTTTTCTGGGAACCTGTGTTGGTGCTACTATGGAGGCAAAATATTTCCTGACTGTGGAAACTATTAAAATAATAACTTTAGGATTGGTGGCTTTTGGTTTCAGTACCTTTGGCGGGGTAATGTTCGGGCAGATATTATACCGATTATCAGGTGGAAAGATTAACCCCTTAATTGGGGCAGCAGGAGTATCTGCAGTACCGATGGCAGCCAGAGTTGCCCAAAGAGTAGGACAACAGGCAAACCCCAGGAATTTTTTATTAATGCATGCTATGGGACCTAATGTAGCAGGGGTTATTGGTACAGCGGTAGCAGCGGGGGTTTTACTAACTTTATTAACATAAAGCAGGCAGAAGTTTCATAATCTGTTAAAAAAGTATTTTTTAATTCAAAAATAAGGCATAAATAATCAGGAAAAAGAATTCTAAATAATAAAAAGATATCATATTAACAGAATATTTGAAATTATTAATAGTAATTATAAAATAAAATAAAAATGCACCTTTATTGCATTATAATAGAGGTGCATTTTTACAATTATCTACAGGTATGCTAAAATATTACAATCTTTTAATGATTTTATGAGGTAAGTGTTTTGAGAATAGAAACCAAGAAAATATATGTTTTTTTTATTTTATTAGCTCTTACTTTGTCTTTAATAATTGGAGTGAAGAGATCAGTTTTAGAAAAGGATTATAAACAGATTGATATGGTAATGAGCTTGAATAAAATAAGGGAGCTATCTGCTAAAGAGGGATATGATGAAAATGAATTGTTAAACCAGTTTAAATCAAGAGGCATTACCGGTATTGCAGTACAGGAAGATACTATTACCACATTATTAACACAGGGGAAAATTACCTTTCTCTCAACCAATGATTTGACCAGATTGAATTATTTTTACCATCTGGATTTGCCAGGGGCAGACAATGTTGCTAATGGTGAGCTTATGGTTGCCTGCCAGGATTTTAATTTATTTAAAAGGATGAAAACAAATTTACAATCATATCTGGGAGACGATCTGGTAAAGACTGGTTTAATTAATGAAAAATATCATCTACTTTTTTTTCGGGGAGATAGAGAAGAATTAGAAAAAGTAGGTTTGGGATTTTCCAAAGAAGATATATTTAAAATCCAGGAAATGGGTTTTAACCTTATCCTAAGACCCAAAAACACTCCTAAAATTAACCGGGAGATTTTTCAAACAAAAATTTCACAAATGGATGAGTTTACCGATATAGCAGTGATTATATTTGATGAGGAAGAAGTGCTGGGTTACCCCTCTGCAAAAATACTTGCTGAGATGGCAACATATCTAAAAGAAAAAAAATATTCTTTTGGTATTGTAGAGTTTGCCTCCCAGAAGGGTATTAATAACATTGCTTCAACTGTCAGCGAATTAGCAGTACGTGTTCACAGTATAACCAAAGAGGAAATGGAAAAGATTGATAAGAATAAAGCCATAGATAGATGGATAAGGGCTGCACAAGAGAGAAATATAAGGCTTTTTTATCTGAACCCATTCCTGAATATAAGAGAAGGAAACCTTGTTGAAAGCAATCTTGATTATATTAAAGAAATCAAAGATGAGCTTACTCAAAATAATTACCAGACTGGCAAAGCTACCCTGTTTCCTCCATATCAGAGCAGCCTGGTAATAATAGCTCTGATTGGTTTGGGTGTAATATCTGCCGGGATGTTATTGTTATTGAAATTTTTCAATATCCCTAAAAAATATGAGATTATATTATTTATAGGTATTTGTTTATTTTTATTTATTGTTAATATAATAACAGGTAAGATATTTTTAATGAAAATACTGGCTCTGGCAAGTGCATTAGTATTTCCAACCCTGGCAATAATCCTGAATAAAAAATATTTTATTAAGACACCCATATTAAGAAATGTTCATACTGCAGCCACCAATAAACCATTTTTTTTATATTCAGAGATTATAAAGAATGTTTTCGTAGGTATTACCAGGACTATGTTGATTTCATTATCAGGAGGGTTAATAATTGCCGCATTATTAACACAATACCAATTTATTCTGGCCATACAGCTGTTTAGCGGGATAAAAATAGCCTATGTATTACCAATTCTTTTGGTGACCTGGTATTTATGGTGGGTTAATTCAGAAGATAAAAAATTATTGCTGAATGAGGTTAAAAAACCTATTCTGTTTGAACATGCTTTATTAGTATCGGTTTTATTGGTATTTGGGGTTGTTTATATCACCCGTTCAGGGAACTTCTCATTTTTAGCAATTTCGAGCATAGAAGAAAAGGTTAGATTATTTTTAGAAAAATATTTAATCGCCAGACCAAGAAACAAGGAGTTTCTGATTGGATATCCCTTGCTATCGCTGGCTATTGCTATGAATTATTTAGATATCCAATATTTGAGGTTACCGATAATAATTATAGGTTGTGTTGCCCCGATAACCGTTGTAAATACATTTTGTCATATACACTCTCCAATCCTTTTTTCATTATTGAGAACTTTTAATGGTTATTGGCTTGGATTGCTATTTTCTATTTTATTAACTTCAATTTTGTTTTTCTTTTTAAAAAGCATCAGGATTTATTTAAATGGCAAAAGAGATTAGTAATCTAAAATCAATTATGATTTCGGGTTATTATGGTTTTGGAAATTGTGGGGATGAAGCTATCTTGATGGCAATGATACAACAGTTATCAGATATCGTGGCAGAAGAAAGGATTACTGTTTTATCGCAAAATCCCAAAAAGACCAGACTATTGTATGGAGTAGATTCTATTTTTCGATTAAATCCTTTCCTAATCTGTTGGAAGATGAAAAAATCGGGGATTTTCATCAGTGGGGGAGGTGGCTTGCTGCAGGATACTACTGGAAAAGGGCTGAGTATAATTTATTACCTGAGCTTAATTCTTCTCGCCAGACTTCTTAGAATACCAGGTATAATATATGGTCAGGGCATAGGGCCGATAAGAAGACAAATCAACAGAAAATTGATTAGATTTTCTTTATCTAAAGCAAATCTAATCATTGTAAGAGATAAACAATCACAGATGCTCTTAGAAGAGATTGGTATCAGCAAAGAATTAGTTTTGGTATATGCTGATTCTTCTTTTCTCTTAAAAGGAGAAAAACTTCCCGATAATATATACAAAGAGTTACAATTAGAAGAATCCCAGCCAAAAGTGTTCCATGATAATATGGTTATTGGATTGGCGCTTAGAAATTGTAAAGAAATTGAGCAAGACTATAACGAAAAAATCATACAGTTAGCAAAGATAGCAGACCATCTCATTACAAAATATAAGGCAAGACTCATCTTCTTGCCCTTTCAAATCAATAATGATATGGCATTAATTAATGATATAATCAAAAATATGGAAAATGCCTCTGTTCATTGTCTTGAGCAGGAAATCAACCCAGCCCAGATGTTAACACTTTTTTCTAAACTATCTCTAATTATTGGTATGAGATTTCATGCAATTCTATTTGCTACAATGAATAGTAATCCATTTATAGCAATCGATTATGACCCTAAAGTAAAGAATTATGTCAGCTCTTTAGGGTTATCTGAATTATTATTAAATATAGACCAATTAACTATTAAAAATATCGATAATAAGATAAAATATATTAATGATAATCAGGAGAATATTAAATCTGTTTTATATACCTCCACCAAGCAATACCAGGACAAGGCTGATACTGGTATAGTAAAATTGAAATCTTTTATAAGAGAAAGACTCTTAAATTTAGAAAGGAAATAGAAAACTCTTGATACGGATGTTTCATGTTTTTAAAACTTTTCCTAATAAGATTCATGCCCTATGGGATATCAATATCCATATTAAAAAAGGGGAATTTGTTTTTTTAGTGGGACCTACCGGTGCCGGTAAAACAACTTTGCTGAAACTGGTCTATCGAGGAATACTTCCCAGCAAAGGGCAGGTTATTGTTGATGGTGTTAACCTTTCCCGGTTGAAGCTACCTTTAGTACCCTACTTGAGGAGAGAGATTGGCATCGTTTTTCAAGATTTTAAATTATTATATGATAGAAATGTATTTGAAAACGTTGCCTTCAGCCTGAGGGTGGTAGGTACTAAAAATATTGTTATTAAACAGAAAGTAAATGAAGCTCTAAATATCATAGGACTTTATCAAAAGAAAAACACTTACCCTCATCTGCTCTCTGGTGGAGAGCAACAAAAATTGTGTATAGCCAGGGCGGTAGTGAGCCGCCCTTTAATATTGTTAACTGATGAACCAACAGGTAATTTGGATCCGGAGACTTCATGGGAAATAATGAAATTATTATTTAAAATAAATATCTGGGGCACTACTGTTGTAGTAGCTTCACATGATAAATTGATGGTAGATAAGGCACAAAAACGAGTTATCAGATTAGAACAGGGAGAGGTTGTTTCTGATACCAGGAAAGGAATTTATGCTAAGTAATGATTAGGAACATCCTTTTTTATATCAAAGAAGCTTTTCTCAGCACAAAAAAAAATAGTATTATCAGCTTAGCCACGGTGATTTGTCTGACCGCTACTCTTATTATAGTCGGTGTCTTTCTTATCATATCATTCAACATAGATGTCTTTATTACCAATATTGAATCACAATTAACCGCTATTGCCTATTTTAAAGATAACCTTCCAGAGGCAGAAGTGCAGAAGTTGGTTAATGAAATCAGTGCTCTGAAGGGAGTGAAAGAAGTACACTACATTTCAAAGGAAGAGGCCTTACAAAGATTAAGAGAAGATTTGGCTGAACATGAAGATATTTTAGCTGGGTTGCCTGAGAATCCGTTGCCCTCTTCTTTGGAGATTAAAGTTTATGAAACGGACTATCTTGAGGAGATAGCAAATCTAATCGGCCAATATAAAGGGGTAGAGGAAGTAAATTACGGGGGCGAATTAACCAGAAGCTTAATGGTGATATTCAATTTTATAAGGAAAGCAGGTGTAGGGATTGTTTTAGTGTTGCTAACTATTTCAATTCTTATTATGTTTAGTGTCATAAAAATAAGTGTTCATTCCCGTGAGCAGGAGATAGAAATAATGGCTCTGGTTGGTGCAACCAGCTGGTTTATAAGATGGCCATTTATTATCGAAGGATTTCTAAAGGGACTGGTCTCCTCTCTTGTTGCCTTTTTCGTTTTAAGTAAGGCTTATAAATACTTTATCAATCAGGTAAGAGAGATAATACCTTTCATACCAATGGGGATGGAACAAGAATTTGTAATAAAGGTTGGTATATTACTGGTATTACTTGGTACTTTAATCGGGATATTTGGCAGCATGCTCTCCCTGAGAAAAATAAGTTATGAGGAATTATGAAAATATCTCACATGTTCAATAAAAAAGAGTCTTATATAGCTTTTTTTTTAATATTTTTCCTTCTGTTTACTCTTTATATTTTTACAGAGTTTGTCAATTCCCAGGCAAAGGATATTAATATTCAACAAGAACAGGAAAACCTGAATAAAATAGAACAACGAAAAAAGGACATAGAGAAAGAGATTGAACGCCTGTCACAGGAAAAAGTAGATTATCAGAAGTCTTTACAAAAAATTCAGGAGTTACTTGCCTCGGCTGAGAAAGAGCTGGCATCAGCCAAGCAAACTTATGAAGTTACTCTGAAAGAAATAAAAAAATTGGAAGAGGAATTAGACATAGAACAGGACAAACTTGATTTGCAACTGATAATTTTAAAGAATAGACTGAAAAAATTTTATAAGTATCATAATATTTCTTACTTGGCAGTTTTGTTAAACAGTAAAGATTTTTCACAATTCTTAAACAGATATCGTTATCTGGAACATATATTAGAAAATGATGCTGATATTATTAAACAGGTAACCGAACAAGTTGACCTGGTAAAAAAGCAAAGAGATAGCCTTTACAATAAAAGGGAAATTACTAAGATGCTGGAACAGGAGATTGTTAAAGAAAAAGAGAATATCGAAATATCCGTAGAGGCAAAAAATAAATACCTGTTAAAAATTGAAGAGGAAAGCAAGAAACAATTGGTTGTCCTGGAGGAATTAGAAAAATCTTCAGCACAGATAAAGGAAATAATAGAGATAGCCCTTATAGAAAGAGAAAAAGCCAGAGAAGCTGAACAAAAAGCAGGACAGCAAACAGAACCGCAAAAGAGAACCGAAGCTGTAAAAAAAGAGCCAACTTTGCAACCAAAAAAAGGAATATTCCATCTTCCCGTTAATGGTTCACTAATTTCCAATTTTGGTCAGCAAAAACAGCCGGATTCGAATACTATGGTCTTTAATTCTGGTATAGATATCAATGCACCATTGGGAGAGCCGGTTCGAAGCGCCAGCTTTGGTACCGTTATTTATATAGGAAACGTTAAAGGATATGGTGATATAATAATCTTAGACCATGGTGGCAATGTGGTAACTTTATATGCCCATCTTTCAAAAATTATGGTTAAATTGAATAACCAGGTGTCGAAGGGGCAGATTATTGGACAGGTTGGTACCAGCGGAGGGGTACCTTCGCCAAGATTGCATTTTGAAGTCAGGGTAGAGGGAAAGCCAGTTAATCCCTTTGAATGGATTTAAAATATCCTGTTATTATTGTATACTGGTTTGAATTTATAGTATTGGATGGTAAATGGTATGAGAAGAAATAACTTTAAAATAAATTTGTTAATAATTATTGCTATAACTGGTATATTATTTTTTACTCTCATCTCTAAAATTATAGTAAACAGTCAGAATGATAGTATCTTTAACGACCTGGAACCTTTCTTAGAGGTTTTGAGTATTATTAGAAGTGACTATATTGACCAGGATATCAGTATAAATAAGTTGGTGCCTGGTGCCATAAAAGGAATGTTGTTGGAATTGGATGACCCTTATTCTCGATATATGGACCCTATGACTTTTCAACGAGAACAGGAAAATTTGTTCATAGGCCACTTTTATGGCTTAGGAATTACAGTTGCCATTGTTGATGAACAGCTAACTGTAATTTCACCAATAGAAGATACTCCCGCTTATATTGCTGGAATTAAAACCAATGACAAAATTTTGGAGATTGATGGTGAAACTACAAAGGGTATTAGTCTGGATGAGGCAGTTGATATTTTACGTGGTGAAAAAGGGGTAGCCGTTACCCTTACAATTAAAAGAGAAAATAGGGAAGAATTGCTTAAAATTACTATTATCAGGGATACCATTGAGGTAAAGGCAGTTAAAGAAAAGCTTTTAGAAGATGACCGGGTTGGCTATATAAGAATATCCACTTTTAATGCCAATACTGCGCCAGAATTAAAACAAGTGTTAAATAATTTTACTGAACTACCGTTAGAGGGTATTATTGTTGACCTTCGAAATAATCCTGGTGGATTACTGGAATCTTCTATTGAAGTCGCCAGTCAATTTGTCAAAGAAGGAGATATTGTAAAAATAAAAGGAAGAAATCATTTAACCAAATCTTATTATACTTATGGCAATAATTATCCTGATTGGCCTATGGTCATATTGATAAATAAAGGAAGTGCAAGTGCTTCGGAAATTGTGGCTGGAGCAATTCAGGATAGCAAGAGAGGCATCGCTATTGGAGAGCCATCTTTTGGAAAAGGATTAGTACAGCAGATTTATCCTTTATCAGATAATTCTGCAATTACTATTTCTACCTCAGAATATTACACCCCAAATGGGAGAGTAATTAATGATATTGGTATTGAGCCAGATATAACAATTATAAGCCAGGAAGATTCTGAAGAAGATATACAGCTGAACGCTGCACTGCACTACTTGCTGGAAGATTTAATTACTGTAGAATAGATGTGAAATAATATGGTTAAAAAATCTTGGAATTATCTTTACTCTTTGTTGCTCTCAATAATTCTGCTATTATTAGTAGGAATATTTTTAAATTTAAATAGCAATGAAAGCAATGTCAGTAACAATGTGGCTGTTGTTAACAAAAGTGAACATATTCAGGAACGGGAAGTACAAAAAAAGGAACTGATTGTAAGTGGCAAACGAACCCTTCTCATGCCTGATTTTTTTGACCAGAAGAGTAAAGAAACGCCCTTATTAAACAAATTTTTAAAAGATAGGAAGAAAGATAAAAAAGCTAAAGTCGCTATTATAATTGATGATATTGGATACCAGATAGAGATTGCTGAGCAAATAATGAGCTTGAATTATCCTATTACCATCTCTGTATTGCCGTTCTTGTCCCATTCCCAGTTTGCAGCACAAATGGCTAAAGAAAAGGGGTTAACTGTATTATTGCATTTACCCATGGAGCCACATAATTCAAATACAGACCCTGGTAAAGGTGCTATC
This sequence comes from Atribacterota bacterium, assembly GCA_028696495.1. Classification (GTDB taxonomy): domain Bacteria; phylum Atribacterota; class Phoenicimicrobiia; order Phoenicimicrobiales; family Stramentimicrobiaceae; genus Stramentimicrobium. The sequence goes on along the minus strand of JAQVGY010000006.1, from coordinate 13,817 downwards.
TTCACCACTATGAATGAACCAGAGATTAAAGCTAAAATTCTGGCAAATTTGAAGGACATTCCATATGTGGATGGTGTTAATAACCATATGGGTTCTAAGGCAACAGAAGATGAATTTATTATGAGAACAGTCTTGCATGAGTTGAAAGAAAGAAATTTATTCTTTATAGATAGTATGACCAGTCCGCATTCGATTGGTTATCAGTTGAGCAAAGAAATGGGGCTCAAAACAGCACAGCGCACTGTCTTTTTAGATAATGAACAAAATATTGATTATATTCGGAACCAGGTTACAATTTTGAAAAACACCGCTCTGAAGTATGGCAGTGCCATCGCAATAGGACATCCCTATTGCAACACTGTTGATGTTCTCAAAGAACTGGAGTCAATATTAGAGCCAGAGGGTGTTGAAATTGTGCCATTAAAAGAGTTACTGGAATAAAAGGCTGAAAATATAACACAAGAAATATAACACAATTTTAATCAGTCAGGGAGGACGTATGGGAATTAAAAATAAAAAATTAAGGGTTAGATTTGCACCGAGTCCCACAGGATATCTTCATATCGGAGGAGCAAGAACAGCCTTATTTAATTGGTTGTATGCCAGGCATTATAATGGTTCTTTTATTCTAAGAATAGAAGATACTGATAGAATGAGGTCTACTCCTGAAGCGGTTAAAGCAATTTTAGATGGAATGAAATGGTTAGGACTTGATTGGGATGAAGGACCTGAAAAAGGCGGAGAGTATGGACCCTATTTTCAAACAGAAAGACTTGATTTATATAGAGAATTTGTTGATAAATTATTAGAAATCGGAGCTGCCTATTATTGTTATTGCAGTGCAGAAGAGTTAGCAGGTAGGCGTAAAAAACAATTTGCAGATGGTAAGCCGGCAATCTATGACCGAAAATGTCTCAATCTGAGTGAGGCTGAAAAGAGGCAATTAGAGAAAGAAGGGAAAAAACCTGCAATAAGATTAAAAATGCCAGATAGAAAGATTGTAGTTCATGATTTAATAAAAGGCAGAATGGAATTTGATAGTAAATTACTCAGCGATTTTGTAATAGAAAAATCAGATGGAATACCAACATATAATTTTGCAGTTGTAATTGATGATATTTTAATGGATATATCACTGGTGATGCGTGGAGATGACCATATTTCCAATACGCCAAAGCAGATAGTTATTTATCAGGCATTAGATATTGCTATACCGGAATTTGCTCATATACCTATGATAATGGGTCCTGATAATACCAGGCTGAGCAAGAGGCATGGGGCAACATCTGTTATGGAATACCAAAGGATGGGCTTTCTGCCTGAGGCAGTGCTCAATTATATAGCCCACTTAGGATGGTCCTCAGGAACTAATCAGGAAATATTTTCCATTAAAGAGTTGATTGAAAATTTTACTTTGGATAAGATTTCCAATCATTCTGCTATATTTGATATGGAAAAACTAAACTGGTTTAACAACGAATATTTAAAGAGATTATCTGATGAAAAATATGTAGAGATGCTGATACCTTTTCTCAAAGATGCCGGTTATATTGAGCTGCCTTTAAGTGAAGAAAAAGAGAGATGGCTGAGAAAGGTTGCCTCACTTATGAAAAGCAGAGTAAGAAATTTCAAACAATTTTTAGAATATGGTGATTATTTTTTTATTGAGGGTTTCACTGTTGAAGACAATGCTGTAAAGATATTAGAGCAGAATAGGGTCAGAGGTATTTTAGAACACTTAGTAAAAAGGCTGAAAGAGATAAAGGACTGGAAAGAGGAGAATATAGAATCAGAAGTAAGAGAAATGGCAAATCAATTGAATTTAAAAGGAAAACAGATTATCCATCCTACCAGGGTCTCACTTTCTGGTAAAACTATAGGACCAGGTTTATTTTCATTAATGGAAGCACTGGGCAAAGAGATAAATATAAAACGGCTGGAAAAAACAATTCACAAATTAAATAAAAACTAATGACCGACGACAGTTATTTCGGTATATGTAAACCACATAAGATATACTTTTTCGATGGTTATAAAATAGAAATCTCCCTGCCCTTTATGAAAATAACTTGACCAATATCAAATATGTTGTAAAATATTAATGTCATGCTCATGTAAAAATAATTGAGGGATCGTCTAGTGGTAGGACACCAGACTCTGGATCTGGGAGCGGTGGTTCGACCCCACCTCCCTCAGCCAATATAGAGTGGCGCAATCGAATAGTGGTTAATTCAGCTGGCTCTCAATCAGCAAACGGGGGTTCAATTCCCCCTTGCGCCACCAATTTCATTAAGTTCTGTTGTTTATAATATTCTACTTTGAAAGTTAAATATTCATCTCAACAGTCAAAATTGCCAGAAAATAATCAAAACAAATTGAGTAATTAAGAGAGTTTGTAAGAAAAATTATTTATAATATATCTATAGACTTAATGTAATTTTAGCTGATGTAGTTTAAAAAAGAGCAGGAAATACCTGCTTTTTTTTGCATAGGAAGACAAAATGAAAGAATATATCAAAAATATCAATACAAAAATTATTATAATTGACCCGGATGATATTGATTGGAAGCTTTTACAACAGGCTGGTCAAGCGATAAGAGAAGGAAAATTAGTAGCATTTCCCACCGAAACAGTTTATGGGTTGGGGGCAGATGCTTTGAATGTCGAGGCTGTACTGAAGATATTTAAAGCAAAAAAGAGGCCTTTCTATGACCCTTTAATTGTTCATGTCAGTAATCTCAAAGAGATAAATGATTATGTAGAAGTTTTTCCAGATGTGGCAAGAAAATTAGGAGAATTATTCTGGCCCGGTCCGCTAACAATGGTTTTTAAAAAAAGGAAGCTCATTTCAGATATAGTGACCTCCGGGCTAAATACTGTAGCAATACGAATTCCCAATCATGAAGTTGCTCTGGGACTGATTAAAGAAGCCCGTCGACCTATTGCCGCCCCCAGTGCTAATATATTTAGCCATACCAGTCCTACCAAAGCTAAGCATGTATTTTCAGATTTAAAGGGCAGTGTAGATATAATTATTGATAGCGGCGATACGGCTATAGGACTTGAATCAACAGTATTGGATGTTACTACAACCCCCTTAAAAATACTTAGGTTAGGCGGAATTACCTTTGAAAGTTTAAAGAGAGTTGTGCCTGGAATCATTATTGCAACAGAGAATACTAAAGTAAAAAGAGCGCCAGGTATGTTGAGCAAACACTATTCTCCTGTAGCCAGGTTGATATTAGTAGAAGAAAAAAATGAAGAAATGCTTAACAGAATACTAAAATTAGCTTTACAATATAAGAATAAGGGGAAAAAAGTTGGAATAATAGCCTGTAAGGAAAATTTTGAAAAATACCCCGGATTTTTTGTCAAAGTTGTTGGTGAAGCTGAAGACCTTGATTCCTGTGCCCGAAATTTATATGCTCAGCTGAGGGTTCTGGATGAACTAAAATGTGATATAATAATTTCTGAAAATTTTGAAAACAAAGGAATGGGAAGAGCTATTATGGACCGTCTACGCAGGGCAGCAGGATAGCTCTACTATTTTCATTTATGTTATTATGACTTTGTTTATTTTTGAATGTTATCAATGGTAAAAAAGATAAAAATATGCTATAATTACATTGGCTAAAAGGATATTTAGATGGCCGGGAAAGATAAAGAAAAATATCAGGTTATTACTGTTAATCGTAAGGCAAGACATGATTATCATATATTGGAGAGCTTCGAAGCCGGCCTTGTTTTGAAAGGAACTGAGGTTAAATCGCTCAGGAATGGCCAGGTAAGTATCAAGGAAAGCTATGCTCAGTTGAAGGGGAATGAATTATATATTATCAATATGCATATTGCTCCATACCAATTTGGGAATAGGTTTAACCAGGAGCCGAAGAGGGATAGAAAACTTCTCTTAAACAGGAGAGAACTATCTAAGATAAGGGGCAATATTGAAACAAAGGGAGTTACTGTGATTCCTCTAAGGCTATATTTTAAAAACGGCTTTGCTAAGTTAGAGATTGCATTAGCCAGAGGTAAAAAGCTATTTGACAAAAAAAGAGATCTGACTCAGAAAGCAATCGAGAGGGAAGCAGAAAGAGAATTAAAAAACAAAATTTGGGGGCGATAGGTATCGACAGGGAAAACAGAGGTAAAAAATGCGAGTCGAGGTTCCTGGTCCTCGTTAAACACTGGGAAAGACAATAACTGCCAACGATTACGAATTGGCTTTAGCAGCTTAACAAAGCTGCTCGTCTGTAAAAAAGCTATGCCTGCGAGCTTCTTTACAGGTGTAATATAAACTACAGGCTATCTGTATCAAATTCTCCGCTTGATATGGAGAAAATTAGGAGATAGCCCGCTTAAAACCTGTCTATGGGTATTAGGCGGTGCGAAAAAAAATACATAGGCTACACTCGTAGTATTTTTTATCAATGATTCTCTGGACGCGAGTTCGATTCTCGCCGCCTCCACCATATCCACAAATCTACCAAAACAATCAAGAATGAGTGCATATTCTGTACATTTAATATGAAATAGAGTATATCAGTCTGAAGAAGTTTATTATTTATCTTATTTAAATATTTTTGGAAATAGGAAGGTAGATATTGTATTCAAAGGTAGATAAGCAGAACAAGTTTTTAATACAGTTCATTATCGGGTTAGTATTTTTCTGTTATATCGCTCACCGTTTAAACTGGATTTTTATATATTTCAGTTTATCTCTCTTTCTTGCTTATTTTTTTAGCCCTCTTTATCATTATTTACTCAGTAAAGGTGTAAGAAAATCCATATCTATCTTACTAATCTTTTTAGTCATCTTATCTTTTGCAATTTTTATCTTATTTTTTATCATTCCCAATACCATTAATGAGCTAAATCAGTTGTATAGGGAAATCCCAGGTCTCTTATCACGTTTTCAAGAATCACTTTTATCTTTTGAACCCTATTTTAACAGGATTATGGATTCCGAAACTCTGGAAGCTTTTGTTAATAATGTTTTTTCTGAGATACAAAAAGAGCTCTTGACCTTTTCCAGGATTGCAATATTTACGTTATCATCTTTTGTCACAAGGTTTGGTTTCGGAATATTTATCATCCCACTTATTCTTTACTATCTTTTAATAGATATAGACCTTTTTAAGGATAGCCTTCTAATATTTGTATTACCTGAAAAAAGGAAGGATTTTCGTGAAATAGTTGCAGAAATAGATAAGATATTGAGTAATTTTATCCGGGGGCGCCTGGTTGTCTGTTTTATAGTGGGAGCAATGATTACTTTTGGCCTTTATCTTCTAAACATTAAGTTCTTTCTTATTATTGGGATAATATCGGGAATATTAAACTTTATTCCCTATTTTGGACCCATTGTTGGATGGGCTTTATCTTTATTTTTTACTATAGGGAAATCCTGGTCTGTTTTTATCATGGTTACTATTGTTTTTATTGTTGCCAACCAGATTGAGGCATTCTGGCTAAACCCAAAAATATTAGGCAAAGAACTGGGATTACACCCTCTGACTATTATATTTTCGATATTGATATTTGGTGGTCTTTTAGGTTTTTTAGGTGTGTTATTTGCTATACCGCTTGCTGCTGCCATTAAAGTAATTACATATAGGTACCTGATCCAGGAGGAAAATAGGAATTGTTAAAAAAGCACAATCATAAAGCTGCCTTAATTTTATTTATTTTATTATTACTTATAACGGATATAATCTCCTTAGCACAACAGGATGATATACAGCTTATGTTGAAAGATGTTGTTCTGCCTGCCGATATATCACCAGTGGTTGTGGATGGTCATATATTTTTGCCGGCTAGAGATGTTATTGAGGCATTGAATGGCAGAATCACCTGGTTTCCCGCTCTAAAATTATTAAACCTTAAATTAGGGAGTAAAGAGGTAAGCCTGGTAATAGATAGTATAGAAGCTGAAGTTAATGGGAAAAAATTGATTTTGGAGAACGCCCCTTCCATAACCGAAAACAGAGTTCTGATTCCCTTAGAAGTATTACATTTATTGACTGATACAGAGACTGAATGGGATAAAGCCAGCCAGGAAATAGCTATTACCAATCACAACCCCCGGGTAACCTCTATTCGCAGTTTTTCTTATCCCGAAAAAACCAGGATAGTTGTTGATATATCCGAAAAGAGCTCCTATCATGTGCTAACCCTGAGAGACCCTGAAAGATTGGTGGTAGATATCGATGCTTCTCTTAATCAGACAAATAAAAAGGAAGAAGAAATAAATGTAGATGACCTGTTGGTGAAAAAGGTGAGAAGTGGTCAGTTTACTCCGGAGAAGGTTCGTATAGTTGCCGACCTGAAGGGGAAATATGAATTTGAAGTATTTGATTTATCTTCACCAGAACGTATAGTATTGGATATTTTTGTTCCACAGAGCCAGATAGGAACGGTTCCCCAAACTGAAATTATACCAGAAGCGAAAGTAGAGGGCACTAAAAAGAATAATGAATATGTTATTGTATTAGACCCGGGACATGGAGGTAATCAACCCGGAGCAATTGGAACAGGCGGTTTAAAGGAGAAAGATGTAGTCCTGGATATTGCTTTGAAGGCACGAAAATTATTACAGGATAATGGTTTTACCGTTTATCTAACCAGAGACAAGGATGTTGACATATCTTTAGAAAAGAGACCTCTTTTTGCGTTACAAAAAGAAGCAGATGTTTTTATCAGTATTCATACCAATTCCGCTATACAGAAAGGCTCTCCTACTGCTAAAGGAATCGAAACCTATGTCTTAAATTCCCGATATATTGGAGCATCAGCAAAAGATGTTGCTGATAGGGAGAACAGGGCGAGTAAGGTTAATAATTATGAAGATGATATCTTGAATCAAATCATTGCCGATTTGGAAGAGAGTGCCAGTATTGGTTTTAGTCTGGATTTTGCTGATATAGTTCAAAAGAATTTGATACAATCTACCAGTCTGACCAATAGAGGTGTAAAACAAGCCCCCTTTATTGTTTTAAAGGGGGTAAATATGGCTGCTGTGTTAATTGAGGTAGGATTTATCTCCAATCCTAATGAAGAAAAATTGTTAAAAACCCCTGAATTTAGAGAGAAAGTTGCACAGGCACTCACTCGCTCGGTAAAGGATTATGTAAAAAATATTCCTGAAAATATTTAAATAGAGGCTTGAAATGGCAAGAAGAAGAAGAAAGAAAAAAAATTCCATTAAATCGATAACGGATCTGGTAATACTAATTATTTTATTGGTTATTATCATCTTCTTGATACAAAAATTTATAATTCCTTTAATCCTGGAAAGAGGTGTGCCTGAAGCGGAAGAAAAAAAGGAAGAGATTGAATTAGTACAACCTCCTGATGTAAAAGAAGAACAGATAGTATTATATTTTGCCGATGAAAATGCACAATATCTCATACCGGAATATAGAAAAATAAAGAGAACTGATGGAATAGCCAAAGAGGCGATTGTAGAGCTGATCAAAGGTCCTGTCAGTAATGAGCTTTATCCAACAGTTCCATCCTCTACCAGGGTAAATAGCCTCTATATAAGTGAAGGTATTGCCTATATTGACCTCTCTTCAGAAATAATAAATAGACATCCAGGGGGGAGCGCAGGAGAATTACTAACAGTTTATTCTATAATAATGACTCTTACTTCTTTCCCTGAAATTAATAAAGTGCAAATACTTGTTGATGGGAATAGCGGAGAGACTTTAGTAGGTCATGTAGATACCAGCATTCCTCTGGAGAGAGATGAGGATTGGCTGAGGAAGTGATTATTAATCATATTGAATGAATTTGAATAATGGAACAAAAAGAGCGATTAGACAAATTATTAGTCGATAAAGGATTGATTGATTCCCGAGAGAAAGCCAAAAGATATATTATGGCTAATCTGGTAAAAGTCAATGGAATAACAGTAAACAAGGCCGGTACCAGATGTGAAATTGACAGTCAGTTATATATAAAGAAAGATGCTTCACGTTTTGTAAGCAGAGGCGGAGATAAGCTGGAAAAAGCTTTAACAGAATTTGGTATTGATGTTAATGGAAAGACAATTATAGATGTAGGGGCTTCTACCGGCGGGTTTACCGATTGCCTTCTTAAATACGGTGCTAAAAAAGTATACTGTGTGGATGTGGGATATGGACAACTTGATTGGGCTTTGCGTAAAGATGAAAGGGTTGTGTGTATAGAGAGAACCAATATAAGATATCTTGATAAAGATAGGTTTGATTTTTTATTTGATTTAGCTACCGTAGATGTTTCTTTTATTTCCTTAGAAAAAGTCTTCCCGGTATTAGATGGATTATTAAAGGATAAAGGGGAAGTTATTGCCTTGATTAAACCACAATTTGAGGCAGGTAAAGATTTGGTAAAAAAAGGTGGTATTGTTGATGACCCGGTAGTACATCAGGAAGTAATCAACAATATTTTAAAAAAAGTAAGAAGTGATTTTTTATTTCTTAATCTAACTTTTTCTCCCATAAAAAATTATCCTGGTAATATCGAATATCTCGTCTATTTGATTAAAAATAAAGGATATAATGACCTAAATCTAACCAATATTAATCTAATTAAAAAGATTGTAAATGAAGCCCATCACTTTTTTTCAAGCAAAGAATCTCTATCTTAGCCTATTTTTTATAAATTTGATTCTTTTCACAGCATCATAGTATCATTATTTTTTACAATTAATAATAGAAATTATGTTTTATATCTCAGGTAAAGATATAATACTTTTTACAAAATATTTAAACAGTATATTCAAGGTATTTATCAGTTTACTGAAGCTCCCAGAAAAATATTAAAAAACATATCTTGTTTTAAGAGCAAGATAAAGGGACATATAAATTTTGGATTTTATATCAATTCAAGGACTGTTAAGGGGGGAAATTCCCTTTGGATACCTGGTCATTATTATATTATTGCTGGGAGGAATTTTTTCCCTCATCCTCTATCTGAAAATACAAAACATTCTAAGTAGCCGAAAGGCTATCAAGAGGGCGGTAATCAGTAAATATGCTGAAAAAAAAGCAGAAGTGTTGCTGAAAAGAAATGGCTTTCAGATTATAGACAGACAACAAAGCAAACCTCTAATTATAAAAGCTGGCTCAGAACTCTATCGATATTTAATAAGAATAGATTTTTTGGTTAAAAAAAATGGTCGGACCTATGTAGTAGAAGTAAAAAGCGGTTCTAAAAATAAAATAACCAAAAGGGAGACCAGAAGACAATTATTAGAATATTTCTTAGCCTATCGGCCATATGGCATTATTCTATTTGATATGGATAACAAGAAATTTTCAGAGATAAGATTCTTGCTTCCTTATTTCCATTCCAGACTGATTGAGAATCTTATATATTTTTTGTTAGGAGCGCTAATTACGTTATTAGCAATGTATCTTTTTTGCAATAAAACTCTGTAAGGGGAAAAAGATGAGGATAAAAAAAACAGGCATAATTGTAAATGAGGAAAAGGATAAAGGCCTTAATGTAACAAAAAAAATAGTTAATTATTTAAATGAGAAAGATATTGATGTATATTTAGCTGATGAAATAATTGGTATATTGAGTAAATCAGAAAAAATACACTCCCTTTGTGAACCCTACCAGGAACTGAATATGTTTTTATCCCTTGGCGGGGATGGTACTATGTTGAAAGCTGCCAGGTTAGCCTCACCGTACAAAATACCGGTATGTGGAATAAATTTAGGTGGATTAGGTTTTTTAACACAGATAGGTCTGCAGGAAATAGACACCTACCTTCCATATATTCTGAACAACAATTACCAGATTGAAGAGAGAATGATGTTATCGGGGTTTATTATGAGAGATGGTAAAAAGAAGGGAGATTTTTACTGCCTCAACGATATTGTGGTGGCAAAAAAATTATTTGCCAGGTTGATTGATTTAGATATGTATATTAATGAGGAGTATGTAATTCAATACGCTGCTGATGGTTTGATAGTATCAACTTCTACCGGCTCGACAGCCTACTCTCTTTCGGCAGGCGGCCCGATAATATACCCTGCCTTAAAAAACATAATTATAACTCCTATCTGTCCGCATACATTATCAGCCAGAGCTCTGGTTGTTCATCATAAAGATATTATCAAACTGATTATCCGCTCCAAAAGCCAGGAAGTTATGCTAACAGTTGATGGACAGGAAGGCTTTACACTAAAAGAGAATGATATAATATTAGTACAGGAGTCTAAAAATAAGACTCAGCTGGTAACCTTTCCCGGAAAAAGTTTTTTTGCTATTTTAAGAAAAAAATTAAAATGGAGTGGTAGAGTTTTGCCCAATATCCTGGAAGATGACGGAAGGACATAATTTATGATTGTGTATCTGAAGATTAAAAATTTTGCTTTAATAGATGAGTTGAGTGTGGAGTTTGAAAAGGGGCTTAATGTCGTTACAGGTGAAACAGGGGCAGGAAAATCAATGCTTATAGAAGCTATAAATGTAATATTGGGTGCCCCCATCAGTCAAAATTGGTTCAAGGATGAAAAAGAGTCTTTGGAAGTCGAGGCATTATTCTATCTGGATTCCATTTCTCAAAGACAAAAACAGAAACTGCAGGATACCGGCAAGATTTTTTTTGAAGATGATGAAATAATTATTAGAAGAGAGATACAACAAAACAGAAGAAGCAAGTGCTTTATAAACAACCAGCTGGTTACTCTCTCTCTTCTTCAGGAGTTAGGCAATTATCTGATAGACCTTCATGGTCAGCATAGCCACCAATCATTATTGAATTCAGGTTATCACATTGATTATGTAGATAGTTTTGGAAGCAGCCATTTTTCTGAAAAAAAAGAACAATTTTATAATTATTATAAGCAATGGCAAGCAAAGACAAAGCAGCTGAGAGAAATTGAAGAAAAGCATTCAGAATTCATATCTAAAAAGGATTATTTGCTTTTTCAGCTTAAAGAAATAGAACAGGTTAAATTGAAAGAAGGAGAAGATGGTGAATTAGAAGAGCTGCTGAAGGTAATTCAACATAATGTCAGGATTAAAGAGATTACTGAAAAGGCTTATGAAATTTTATTCGAAGATAATAGTAGTGCTGGAGAAGCCCCTGTTTTTGACACCCTGACCAGAATAATCAGTAATTTTAATACAATTTCCAGCCTGGATGAAAGAATAAATAATATTAAAATACAATTATCAGACATACAGCTAAAAGTAGAAGATATCTCTTCACAGATAATGGAATATAAAGATAAAATTGACCTTGATGTAGCACAATTACAGGAGATTGAAGAACGCCTGAATCTAATTAACCACTTAAAACATAAATATGGAAACAGTATTGAGGAGATATTAAAATATTATGAGAATTTGCAAAAACAGTTAAACTCTATGGAAGATGATGAGACTAATATAGAAAGGTTGAAAAAAGAGATCGGGGAAGATGAAAAGATTTTAATTGAACTGTCCTTAGAGTTAAGCAGAGAGCGAAAATCAATTGCCCGACAATTAGAAAAGAATATTGTCCTGGAGCTGGCAGAGTTAAATATGAAGGATTGCAAATTTGTGATTCAAATTGAGGAACAGGAAGATAAAAATGGTTTGGCAATCGGAGATAAAAGATTGAAAATAGCTTACAATGGGATTGACCGGGTTGAGTTTTTTATCTCTACAAATATTGGAGAAAAGATAAAGCCCCTTGTAGATATTGTCTCAGGGGGAGAGGTATCCAGGATTATGTTAGGGTTAAAATCGGTCTTGAGTAGGGCTGATCAAATACCTGTTATGATATTTGATGAAATTGACAGCGGAGTTGGTGCCCGACTGGGTGAAATTATTGCCAGTAAATTGGCTAAAATTGCAAAAGAACATCAGGTTATTGCAGTGACCCATCTGCCCCAGATTGCCTGTAGGGCAAATCAACATCTCTATATCAGTAAATATATATCTGATAATAAAACAGCCTTATCTTTAAAAAGACTGGCAGGAGAAGAACAACTCTATGAAATTGCCCGCATGTTGGATGGCGATAAATATGGTTCTATAAGTATTGAGCATGCAAAAAAGATGTTATACCAGAAGGGTGAATAGAGGAATGGAGAAGAAAAATAATATTATTAACAAATTTCTGCTCCGGGAAATACATAAACAGAAAGAGGTTTTAAGTACCCTGAAGGCTATTATTAATTCTACCGGTGATGCTATCTCAGTAGTAAATGAGAAGGGAATACATACTTTAGTAAATGATGCATATACCAGACTGATAGGATTAACCGAAAAAGATGTAATAGGTAAATCTTCCAATGTGGATATTGCAGAGGGAGAAAGTATGCATATGAAGGTATTAAAGACCAGGAAAGCGGTACATGGGGTAAGAATGAAGGTTGGTCCCACCAAAAAAGAGGTATTGGTAAATGTGGCACCGGTGCTGGTAGATGGGGTACTGAAAGGAAGTGTGGCGGTGATTCACGACCTTTCAGAGATAAGGAGCCTGACTGAAGAGCTAAATCAGTTTAAAAAAAGGGTTCGCCATCTGGAGGCCAAATACACTTTTGATGATATTGTGGGTAAAAGCAGAGCTATGATTATTGCCAAAGAGCAGGCTATTAAAGCAGCTAATACGCCTGCTACAGTGCTATTACATGGAGAGAGCGGAACAGGAAAGGAGCTTTTTGCCCATGCCATTCACAATCATAGTTCCAGAAGAAATAAGCAATTTATCAGGGTTAACTGTTCTGCTTTAACAGATACCTTATTAGAAAGTGAACTATTCGGATATGAAAGCGGTGCTTTTACCGGTGCCAGTAAAAAAGGGCGCAAAGGCCTTTTTGAAGAGGCTGACCGTGGTACCATATTTCTGGATGAAATCGGAATGATGAGTTTGAATTTACAGGCAAAAATATTGAGGGTATTACAGGAAAAAGAAATTGTAAGAGTGGGTAGTAATGAGCCAATATTTGTAGATGTAAGGATTATTTCAGCTACCAATACCAATCTGGAAGAAGCAGTTCAAAACGGTCTCTTTAGAGAAGATTTATACTATCGACTATATGTTGTTCCTATTCTAATCCCCCCTTTAAGAGAGAGAAAGGAAGATATTCCGGTATTGGTAAAGAATATTATCAGAAAGTGTAATCAGGAATTTGGTAGAAATATTAAAGATGTTTCTCCAGAAGTAATCGAAGTATTATTGAAATATTCCTGGCCGGGGAATATTAGAGAACTGGAAAATGTGATTGAAAGAGCAGTAATAAATATGAGAGTACAGGAATATATTCTAAAAGAAATACATCTTCCTGAATTGATAAGTTTAAATAGAATAGGAATAGAGGACAAAGAGAATACCTCCATCGATAAGGATTTAGAAGTAAAAGGTATAAAGCCAGGCGGATTAAAGAAAATAAAGGGAGAAACTGAAAAAAATACCATAATAGATGCTCTCAATACTTATAAAGGTGATTATGAAAAGACTGCTCAGTATTTAGGAATCAGTATAAGGACTCTCTATAATAAAATTAAAAAATATGAAATTGAGAGAGTTTACGATTTCAAAAGCCCTTAATTGAAAATAAGATAATAGAATAATCAGCAACAGGGTGACTGTTTAGAGATTGTAAATACTTGCAAATAATTGCAATAAATTACAGATTTTTCTTTTCAAAAAACCATATTAAATCAAAATAAAAACTCTATTTGAGCAACTTCTTAAATAACATTTATCTTTGAAAAGCGTAAAAATAAGGGAATTCAATAAAAAGGCCTTTTACATCAAGGGGCCTTTTTTTGTTTGGCATGAAAGTTGCTTCTTTATTTTAGTTAGGAACATAAAAGGTAATTA
>JAQVGY010000048.1:1890-6205 GCA_028696495.1 Atribacterota bacterium | reverse complement strand
TTCATATGGTCAGATTTACTCTTACCATAATTTTTATCAAAAATATCCTTCAACTCCATAGGGAATCCCAGATAATCCGCGTGAAAAGCCGGATGTATTGCCCTGCCCAAATTTGATGTAGCAATAACAACCTTCGCACCTTCATCCAATAATTGCTTAATTCCTGTTACCACCTGCTTATAAACCGGGGCTAAGGCAAACCATTTGCCAAAATCTTTCTTCTGCCATCTCTCTTTTTCCTGAAAGAATAATTCATGAAAGAAATGGTAATTCAAGTCCATTTCATTGCGAATTCTGATGAAATCCTGCTGGTTTTCTACCTCTATTTGTTCCTCAATAATCTTTATCATAACCAAAAAATCGCAGGATTGCTCCACATATGCCCTCAATCTTTTATATTTTTCCATCTCCTGGTGATAATCTTTTTTCATCTGCTCCCAGTTTTCAAAGGTAAAACATTGCCCCCCAAAACTCTTTTTCGCTTTCGAGCCAAAATGGTGACAATAGGCATTATGGCTGATAAACAACGATTTAAGGGCACTATCACTGATTACTCCATCATAATCAACTGCTAATATCTTCATAGAAATCCTCAGCAATAATAATTTTGAATATAGTTTATATTAGAGATAGAGATAGAGAGGCTTAATTATTTATAAGGGATTAAACAGAGGAATTTCAACATTTTCTCTCCCGTGTTTCTAAAACCATGTATGCTACCGGGGTCTACAAAGACTACGCTATCCTTTTTAACCGGGTAACTTTCCCCCTCTATCTTGACTTCTCCTTCTCCTTCCAGTACAAATACTTCATGTTCCCAATCGTGAGTGTGATAAGGTGTAAAACCTCCTTCACCAATTTCAAATAATCTCATAGCAAATATTTTGGCATTATCCTTATCACTGATAAGCCATCTCACCTTCACATTTTTTGCCCCTTCCATCTCCATATCTTCCAAAGGAACATCATGATAATCGGTAACCTTCATAAATTTCTCCTCCTTTTATCTACTATTCCTGTCTATAATTTATCTATTAATATATTCTCTTAAAGTGGAATAGAAATTTTGGGCATTCTCAATAACCGGAATGCCCTGTTGGGCTGCTCTTTCTTTTTGCTGCTCAGTGGCATAGCTCCAACCGGCTAAAAATACAGATATACCCAGGCTGCGGGTCTGTTCTAAATGTGCCAGCTGGTCATCAACAAAGTAAATATCCTTAAAATCTACTCTGTATTTCTCATGAATATATTGAATCTGTTTTGATTTATCCTCTCCAAAATTAAAATCAAGGATATCTTCTGATTTTACAGGGATGTCATAATAGCGTGGATGAAATGCCTTAAAAATAAATTCTGTCCTGTTGGAAGTAGCTACCATGACTTTGATTCCCTCTTTTACAAATTTACGCATTCCTTTAATCACATCTTCATAGGGTGGTTCCAAACTAAGCCATCCTTTGAAATCCTCTTTTTGCAGCCTTCTCCGCTCCTGAAAGAAAATATCATGGAATTTTCCTAAGTCAAACCTGTCTGTTCTCCTGTAGCTGTCAAACTCTTCCTGGTTTTGAATATTTTTCCCATCTTCCATCAATTTTTGTATCAGACCATAATCGGTAGCATCACGAATATAAGGTCTTAATGAACGATAATATTTTATCTCTTCAGAATACCTTTCCAATATGATAGGCCAGTTTTGAAAAGTAAATGGCTTTCCTCCAAACTGTTTTCTTTTTTCACTGCCAAATAATTTTAAATAGGCATTGTGACTGACAAAAAGAGAATCCATAACACTATCAACAATTACACCATCATAGTCAATAGCCAGAACTTTCATGATTTTCTATTTTCCTGTTCTCGGCAAAGGACAACCAATGACCTGCTCAATTGCCTCCCCTTGAAATGAGAAGGCCAGTGGAGGTAAATCTTCTATATCAAAAAAATCTGCACATTCGGCATCATCACCTGACTGCAGTCGCCCACCGGTAATGCCCACCTCATAGGTAATAATTATGACATGTCCGTATAAGTCGGTCTCCTGATTAAATATCTTAATAAACCTTTTCACTATTCCTTTCAGACCGGTCTCCTCTTGCAACTCCCTCAAAGCTGCCTGAATAGCTGATTCTCCATCATCCATAAAGCCCCCCGGTAAAGACCAGAAACCTTTCCTGGGTTCTTCTTTCCTTTTTACCAGCAATAGTTGACCTTTTTCATTACAGGTCACTACAGCTACGCTGGGGATAGGGTTATCATAGTAAACGGAATCACAATTGTGGCAATAAATTTGTTTCTTACCCTCTACTACCCTTCTCTCTAATGGGCATCCACATTTGCTACAATACTTCAAATCAACCTGTTTCATTCTGTTCTCCTCTATCTTCCCTTTATTATCTCTTCTATAGTAACATATATTATTAAATTTTTATATTTGTCCCATCTGGGCAAAACTATAAAAACAATCTTCACCGACAATAATATGGTCTAAAACTTTTACTCCCAACATATTACAGGATTCACACAATCTCTTAGTTAAATCCCTGTCCTGCTGACTGGGTTGTGGGTCACCGCTGGGATGGTTATGCAGAAAAATCACAGCAGCAGCCGATTCTTTGACCACCTCTTTCATTACCTCACGGGGATGGACCGTGGTTTCACTCAAACTTCCCATAGAAATGAGAACATCACGGATAATCTGATAACGTATATCCAGTAGAATAATATGAAAAAGTTCTTTTTTCTTATCCTTCATTTCAGCATAATAGTAATCTACTACATCCTGAGCTTTCTGAATTTTCTTACCGGGTAAAATCTTTTCCTGTGATAATCTTACCCCCATCTCCAGGGCAGCTCTTATTTGAGCATATTTTGCCTTACCAATACCCTTTATCTCTTTCATTTCAGTATAGGAGGCACTCATTATATTTCTAAGGGTGCCAAACTGGGTCAGCAGATTTCTGGCTATCTCTACTGAAGTTTTCCCGGCATACCCTTTGTTGATTAAGATTGCCAGTAACTCTGCATCGCTCAGATATTCAGGACCATGGTGTAACAATCTTTCTCTTGGCCTTTCGTATTCTGGCCAGTCCTTGATTGTGTAGTGCTTCCTGTCTTTCTCCATATTAACGGCCTTATCTGCTCAATTTTTATTATCTTTATCCTTATCTCTCGACTTCGACTTCAACAATTCCTGTTTCCTTTTTATCCTATTCCACCGTTTGGAGAGACTGTTTTGCCACTCTGTTTTAACATTCCAGGAGATGTTATTCTCCTTTTTTAATCTTGATAATGCCTCTTCTATTATACTGCCAGCCTGATGATAATCCTTCAGTTTATGTTCATAGTATTTAGCCAGTTCTTCATAAGGATAAAGGATAAACTGGGTACTTAAAGAGATGATATCACACCAGGATAATTCTGCCTTTTCCCATTCACCCTGCCTTTTATAGGCAAAAGAACATAATTTTAAAGTCTCCAGCATCTCCTCATCTGATAGATTGCCCTTTAAAGCCTCTTCATAACAGCGGCTGCTCTGCTCGAAATCTTTATATCCCTCATAAATTTTTCCAATACTGCACAAATCAAGAGCAAACTTCTCAACAGAAGGGGGTTCCTGCAGGGTCTGACTGATTTTGGCAATTAAAAGGGCTAAGGATATGATATCCTGTAGATTATGAGAAAAGACCGGCTTTAAGGGGCGGGCATCTTTATTTTTCAGGAAGCGGAAATAGATATCAGGTATAAGAAATCCGGGTATGTCTCCTTTTCGGTATATTTTTAAAATACTCTTCTCTACATTTGATAAGGAGCAATTTAACAACCTCCTCTTCCAGAGCCTCCTGGTAGGGAATAACAGGTCAAAGTGATAGGAAGTGTTCAGTTGAAAAGGCTGGCGCATCATAATATAGCGGGTCTGCAGCAATGGATAATCATAAGCTTTGCCATTATAGGAGACCAGTATCTTAAAACCTTGAGTAAAGAGTTGGTTAACAGCCCATAACAATGCCTCTTCTTCGTGATAATCCGACATGAAATACTGTCTCACAATAAAGTTCTCTTCCCTAAAATAACCCAGACCTAATAAAAAGATGTAAGTGCCGGAACCTCCTGCCAGACCGGTTGTTTCAGTATCAAAAAAAAGCATCTCTTCCAGCTTCAGAACATCATTTCTTTCTTTCAAGCGAGGGAGCCAGAAATGTAACCCGGCAGGAAAATATTTTTGAATATCTAAAAGTGTAGAACCACCATATGAGGCATCTAAGGGAATAACATTTTCAGTAAAAAAGCAGGAGCCATGTGGTGTATCTATTGTGTTTCC
>JAQVGY010000048.1:0-1790 GCA_028696495.1 Atribacterota bacterium | reverse complement strand
ATAAGCGAATAAGCAGTGGTATGCATATCTTCAGCCGGTAGATTAATTTTTCCATACCCCAAATTCTCATGGGTATAAAATTTCACCTTCTTATACATGGTTGAGATAGTGGTAATGGCGATTTCTCCATGCTGATGTATAACATTCTCTTTTTCGTAGATATCAAAGACATCTAAAACTTTTATATTACTCTCTACCTGGGCATCGGTATAATAATTGACCTCTACCTTTTTGGCATAGGCTTTATAATCATCATAATCGAGTTTGGTTATGGTATATTGTTCTCCTTCGTGAATATAGATAGCACCTTCAAAAATGGTAGTTGGGGCACTTTCACGATCTACCTCCCCGATAACCTTATTCAGCCCTTCTTCTAAATCTATGATGGTAAAGTTTTCGGTAGAGGCGCTGCGCAGACTGACCTCATCGGCAGGATAAGCCTCACTCATCCAGTGCCATTTGTTTCTGGTAAAATGAATTATGCCTTTGTCTTCCAGAAATTGCAGTATATCTTCCAATTCTTCCGAGCCAAAATTTTCTCCCGGGACGAATGGCAGTTCAAAAGCAGCACACTTTATGTGGCTGATTAATATGCTCAAATTATCGGGGTCAATCACCGCACTCTCCGGAGTCTCTTTAAAGAAATAATCAGAGGAATTAATGATATATTGATCCAGCGGTACACTGGAGGCGACCAAAACAGCTACAGAAGTATCACTACGCCTGCCGGCACGCCCTGCCTGTTGCCAGGTACTGGCAATGGTACCGGGATAACCGGCAATAAAACAGGCATCCAGCTGACCTATGTCCACCCCTAATTCTAAGGCATTAGTACTGACCACTCCTTTGATTACTCCGTCTTTCAGTCCTTTTTCTATTTCTCGGCGTAAATTGGGCAGATATCCTCCTCGATACCCCCTGACCAGATCGCGGTCCTGTCCTGTCTTATCCAAATAATCTTTCAAATAACTGGTTAGAAGCTCTGTAGTCAGACGGCTGCGGGCAAAAACGATTGATTGAATATCATGATTTAAAAATTTACTGACCAGATTTGCCGTCTCTTTAATAAGGCTCTTCCTGATACCCAGTTGTCTGTTCACTACAGGCGGATTGTAGAATAAGAAATATTTTTCACCACTGGGAGCCCCATTATTATTAACCAGAGTGAATTTCTCCTCCACAATCCGTTCTGCCAATTCCAGAGGATTGGCAATTGTTGCCGAACAGCAGATAAACTGAGGAGTAGAGCCATAAAACTCACAAATCCGTTTTAATCGGCGTATGACATTAGCCATATGGCTGCCAAATACACCACGATAGATGTGTATTTCATCGAGCACAACATATCTTAAATTTTGAAACAATCTATGCCATTTGGTATGGTGTGGCAATATGCCGGTATGCAGCATATCTGGGTTGGTCACTATGATATTGCCCTGATTACGGATAGCGGAACGGGCTGAAACAGGCGTATCTCCATCATAGGTATAAGTACTGATGGGTTTATCCAGGGCATCAACCATGCGATAGAGTTCAGCCAGCTGGTCCTGGGAAAGTGCCTTGGTGGGAAAAAGATAAATCGCCCGGCTTTCCGGTTCCTTAATAATTCTATCCAGAACGGGTAGGTTATAACAAAGTGTTTTTCCAGAAGCAGTTGGGGTTACTACAACCACATTATCTCCCTCATTAATAGCATGCAGGGCACTTGCCTGATGTGAATAAAGATTGTTTATTCCATCCTGTTTTAGCTGTTCTATTATTCCTTTATGCAGCCAATCGGGAAAATCATC
>JAQVGY010000047.1 GCA_028696495.1 Atribacterota bacterium | reverse complement strand
ACCAATATCGATGGTATTATCCTGCAGGTTAACCGATGTTTTGAAGAGTTAACCGGGTTTTCAGAAGAAGAAGCAAAAGGAAATTCCATAGTCTATTGTCTCAGACCGGAAGAAGCTTCCTACTTTGACCTGAATTACAACAGGACATCTTTTGAGACAAATATATATACTAAAGATGATTATGCGGTTCAGATTTTAGGAGACAGAAGGTACAATAAAGTTGATAACCGTCTGGCAGGAATGATTTTTTCTTTTCAGGATATCTCCTTTTTGAGGAAGGAGAGAAGATTAAAACAGGCTCTTTACCGGATATCCCAACTGACCCATTCCGAACTGTCATTACTGGAGATATATCCACAGGTTCAGGAGCAATTAAAAAAAGTGATTGTGGCAGAAAATTTTTATATTGCACTCCGTGATAGTGAAAAGGGGCAGATTCATTTTCCCTATTATACCGATGAGGCTGCCGGTGATAATGAGATATTTATACAGCGTTATTGTTCATCTCAAAGCATTTTTCATTATATTTTAAAGAATGCAAAACCGGTGCTGATGGATTTTCAGCGCTATCGCAAGATGTTATCATATGGATATATTGAACCATGGGATGTGATGACCAATACCCATCTCTGGTTGGCAGTACCTATAAAAGATGAGCAGAAAGTTATTGGAGTACTTGCCTTGCAAAGTTATAATAATGCCCGGCTGTACAGTGAAAAAGATATTGATTTGCTGGAATTTGTTGCCCAGCAGCTCTCTGCAGCTATCTTAAGAAAATCGGTACAGGATAATATAGAAAAGGAAAGAATAACAGGTGACTTGAGACAAAAATTAGTAAAATAGCTCTGGTAATCCTCTTATATTTGCAGCTACCCAAAATAATTAATACCAGTTCAAAAAAGAAGAGATTAAAAAAGGGCTGAAAATTATGAATAGAATAATTGACTACCTTAAAGAGAAGAGGGCATACAATACTCGCGGATTTAAACAAGACTTTATGGAAAGATGTGTCAATAGAAGGATGATGGATATAAACATCCAGGAGATTGATTCTTATTACAATTATCTCTTAAATAATGAAGAAGAACTGGAACGATTAATTCAAGGGTTAATCATTCCGATAAGCCGATTTTTCCGAAACCCGGTTGTCTTTGAAACAGTTTTCAGCTATATCCTGCCTTTCTTGCTCGAAAAGAAAAAAGATAACAGCGAGAGAGCCTTCCGTATTTGGTCTGCCGGTTGTTCCACTGGAGAGGAATCCTATTCACTGGCTATATTATTAAAAGAATTGTTCAAAAAAGAGACTGAAAAGTTTCTCCTCAATATTTTTGCCACCGATATCGATGAAAAAGCCCTGCATTTTGCACAAAAAGGAGTATTTGGTTATGAAAGTATCAAAAATATTCGATATGAATGGATAAAAAACTATTTTAAGAGCCAGGATGAGCCTTTTTATATTCACGATGAGCTAAAACAGGCTGTTTATTTTTCCTTCCATGATTTGAGGAATGAGAAGAATATTGTTCCTCCTGAGAGTATCTTTGGCTGTTTTGACCTTGTTTTTTGCCGCAATGTTTTAATTTATTATAATATAGATACACAAAGACAAATATTAAAAAATTTATTGAAGAGTATGTCAACTGGCGGATATCTGATTTTGGGTGAATCTGAATCTATTCTCCCCCAACATCAGGTAGATGCTAAAAAGCTATTTCGCTATAGCAATATCTATAGAAAAAAGATGTAATTAATTATCTTTAGCTTTATGGCAAGGTTTTACCGGTAAAAAATATAATTTAATTTCTTTCCATAGAGAAAAGGCGGTATGGAATGAAGAGACTGTTTCAATTTACTTCATTACCTAACAAAATACTGTTATACTTTTTATCTATATTTCTTATAGCCCTGGTAATTTCATTTGGTGTAGTCTATCACTATGGTTCTGAGGATATCAAAAGGCGCGAAACAGAAATACTGGTAACAGTTAGAGAACTAAAGATTGACAGTTTGCGGGACTGGATGGAAGAAAGAAAGGGTGATATCAAAGTTATTGCTGATGATAGGCATATCAGGGAAATGGAATCCTTATTCTTAGAAAATGATATCTTTTCTGAAAGTGTTTCTGATATTAAAGAGAATGCCCGTCAGCATCTGTTAGGTTATCTACAGAATTTTCACGATTATCAACAATTATTAATTGTTCATCCCGAGACAGGAGAGATAGTATTATCTACTACTAAGGAACGCGAAGGGGCTAACGTATCTGACCGCCCTTATTTTCAGATTGCCCGGCAGTCCAATGCCCTCACTATTCAACAAATACATTATTCAGAAATTTTAAAAAACTATACCTTAGATTTTTCTATTCCCATACTTTGCTTAGAACACGAAGGTGGACATATTATAGGAATTTTAGTAGCCCGGATTAACCCCGATATATCTCTTTATCCGCTTCTTTCTGATACTACCGGACTGGGGGGAACCGGTGAAACTTTTATTATTAATAGAGAAGGGATAGTACAAAGTCCTTTGCGATGGCAGGCTGAGGCAAATCTAAATCTTAAAATTGATACAGTTCCGGTTCAAAGAGCTATACAAGGGTTGACCGGTGTGGCACAGGAAAAGGATTACAGAGGAGAGAATGTTTTATTTGCCTATACCTATTTATCGGAATTAGAGTGGGGGTTTATCACCAAGCAAGATGTAAGTGAAATTTATAAACCATTAAAAAGTTTGTTGACTAATTTAGTTTTATTATTTCTTGCCATGGTAATTATAGTCTCTTTTGTTGCCAGAGCCCTTGCCCAATCAATTACCAGACCCTTAAGAGAAATGAGCCAGGTATCTTTAAAAATTCAGGAAGGGAATTATTCTCAGAGAGTTTCAGAGGAAGGCTCAGATGAAATTAGCAATTTAGCAAAAACAATAAATAAGACAACACAGGTCATAGAACGTGCTATAAATATCAGCAAGTTTCGAACTAATATTCTGGAAAATATTATCAAAATAGAAAATATTGAACAATTTTTTGGAGAAATTATTTATCAGCTAAGCCATTATACTGAATCACAGGTAGGAGTTTTTTATAGTTTAGATAAAGAAAAACAACAATATGTTCACCAGGCATCGGTGGGTATGGATAGAGAATTGATTAAACCCTTTGACTTGAATTATAAAGAAGGTATTGTTGGTCAGGTGCTGAATAAAAAAGGGATAGTATACTTAAAAGATATCCCTGCCGATACTGTCTTTGCCTATAAAACAATTCCCGGGAACATGATTCCCAGAGAGATAATAGCTTTTCCTCTCATTTTACACGAACATATAGAGGCTGTAATAATTTTAGCTACTATTTATCCCTATCACCCTGATATCATAGAAATGATTTCCCAGTCTATTCTTCAGATTGCAATTACTTTGGAAAAACTGCTTAACGAGGAGGAGACCATACGATTAAATAAAGAAGTTGCAGAGAGAAATGTACGTTTGAATCAGTTAAATACTGAATTAGAAGAACAAACAGAGGAACTGAGAGACCAAAAAGAAGAGCTGGAACATCAGAATATTGAACTGGAACTGCAAAAGAGTGAAATTCAGGAAGCCAATCGCCTTAAAGATGAGTTTTTATCTGGTGTCAGCCATGAATTGCGTACCCCACTTAATTCTATTATTGCGCTTTCCGATTTACTGGAAATACAACTGGGAAAACAGATTTCCCAGGAGCAGAGGCAATATTTAAAAGTAATAACCAGAAATGGCAAAAACTTGCTTAACCTCATCAATGATATTTTAGATCTATCTAAAATTGAAGCAGGTAAAATTACCATACTGCCAGAATATTTTTCCCTATCACAGCTTATTACACAGGTTATTGACAATTTTACTCTTCAAGCTCAGGGAAAAGGACTGGAACTGAAAACAGAATTGCCACCAGATTTACCGGAGATATATAGTGACCGTCATAAAGTAAACCAGATTTTACAAAATCTGCTCAGTAATGCTGTCAAATATACTGAAAAAGGTTCAGTTTCGGTTCAATTAGATTATGATAAGGAAAAGGAAAAATTTGCTATCCATATTATTGATACCGGTATCGGAATTGCCGAGAAGGATATTCCTGGCATTTTTGATGAGTTTAGACAGCTTGATGGCTCTACCTCTCGAAAATATGAGGGAACCGGTTTAGGATTAGCCATAGTATCCAGATTGGTACAAAGATTAGAAGGGGATATTCTTGTAAAAAGCCAACCAGGTGAGGGCAGTGTTTTTACAGCCGTATTACCACGAAAGATTGAGGACCATTACACCTCTTTACTGTTTAGCGGGGAAGAGGAAGAGTTTGCAGCAAGAATAAAAAGAGGAGACAGAGAGAATGGCTCAAATTATATTTTAGTGATAGAAGATAACGAGCCTTCTATCACCCAAATAAGTTATTTACTGAAAGAAGAGGGATTTCAGGCTGAAATAGCCAGAGGAGGAGAGCAGGCATTGCTTTCTGTTAAAGAGAAGATTCCCCACGGTATTATCCTTGATTTGATGATGCCGGAAATAGATGGTTTTGAGGTGTTGAAGAGGCTCAGAGAGGATGAACGAACCCGTACTGTTCCGGTACTGATACTGACCGCAAAGGATTTGACTGACGAAGAGATTGCACAACTGAGGTATAATAAAATCCAACAATTGGTTTTCAAAGGTGCTGTTGACCGGAAAGAACTAATAGAAAAAATTAGAAAGATGTTAAGGAATAATATAAGGAAAAAGGAAGAAAAACTACCCGGAAATGAGGAAGGTAATCAAGAAAAGTTTTCTTCTGACAGGGTGAGTGGTATAGCAGAAGATAATAAGGAAAAAGTTGCCGGTAAAGCTCGTATTTTAGTTGCCGAGGACAATCCGGATAACTTATTAACCATGAAAGCAGTATTAAAAGACCATTATAATGTTTCTATAGCTGTGAATGGAGAGGAGGTTTTACAAAAAGTTTATATAGAGAAGCCTGATTTGATTCTTTTAGATATCGGATTACCTAAAATAGATGGCTACCAAATTTTAAGCAAACTAAAAGAGGACCAGCAAACAAAATCCATCCCCATTATTGCAGTGACTGCCAGGGCAATGAGAGAAGAAGTAGGAAAAATATTATCATGGGGATGTGATGATATTATCTTAAAACCAATAAATATCTCAGATTTAATTGAGAAAATTAAAAAATGTTTAACTAAAAAATAATACTCATTTCTATTTTTATATTCTTGATAATTTATAAGAATTAGTAGTAATAAATATTTGAATAAAAGCAGGAGTTCAGATGAGTAAAATTTTGGCAATTGATGATAAAAGAGATAATCTTTTAGTTTTAGAGGCATATTTAAATCAATACTTACCCTCACAAGAGCTAATTACGGCACAATCTGGCAAAGAAGGAATAGAAAAGGCGGTAAGTGAGCAGCCAGATGTAATTTTATTAGATATAAGCATGCCCGGAATGGATGGCTATATGATTTGTCAGGAATTAAAAAAGAATCAGAAGACAGCCAATATACCCATCATAATGTTAACCGCGATTTATACTGATATAGAAAGTAAAGTAAAAGGGTTGGAAACAGGAGCAGACGCCTATATTTATAAACCATTTCAGGCAGCAGATCTGATATCTCAGATCAAGGTGATGCTGCGTATCAAAAAAGCTGAGGATTTACTGAGAAGAGAAAAAGAATTATTGGAAGAAATGGTTGTAGAGCGAACTTATGCTTTAGAAGATGCACAGCGAGCTGCGGTTGAGACCATTGCGAGAATTCTGGCAATTAAAGACCCTCAAAGTAGTGGGAATCAGTATCAGATTGCACAGCTAAGTGAGGCAATAGGTAAGAAGTTGGGATTATCAAAGATGCAATTAGAGGGATTATGGCATGCCTCTTTGATTAATAATATTGGAAAATTAAGTATTCCTGCCGATATTTTAAATAAGCCCGGTGAGTTAACAGATGTAGAATTTAGCTTTGTCAAACAGCATTGCACATCAGCTTATGAGATGTTAAAGGATTTACCTTATCCCTGGCCAATTGCCAAAATTATTTTACAGCACCATGAAAATATAGATGGAACCGGTTACCCTGAAGGATTGGAAGGAGAAGATATTTTATTAGAAGCCCGGATTTTAAGAGTTTCAGATACTGTAGTTGCCATGCTCTCTCACAGACCTTATCGTTCGCGTTTTAC
>JAQVGY010000046.1 GCA_028696495.1 Atribacterota bacterium | reverse complement strand
TTATCTAAAATCTTATGGTCTGTCTTTTCCTGTCCCCACAATTGATGTGAACGGGAACGTTCTTTCTGTTCTAACATATATTTTTCATAACCCGGCTCATCTACCAATAAACCTGATTCAGAAAGGATATCTTTGGTAATTTCTAAGGGAAAACCATAGGTATCGTAAAGGGTAAAGGCATCCTTGCCACTTAATACCTTCTGGTTACCACTTCTTAATTTTTGAGTATATTCTTCTAAAATAGTCAGACCAAGATTGAGAGTTTCCTGAAAACGTTTTTCTTCTGTTAAGATAATCTCATAGACTGTCTTTTCTTTTTCTTTTATTTCAGGATAAGGTTCATGCATTATTTGGATTACTTGAGGTGCTATATCATAGAGAAAAGGCTCATTAAAATTGAGTATTTTGCCAAAACGGTAAGCCCTTCTGAGCAACATTCTTAATACATACCCCCTTCCCTCATTTGAAGGAAGGATACCATCTGATATCATAAAAACCAATGCCCTAATATGGTCTGAAATAACTTTGAAAGCAATGTCATTTCTTTGGCTTTTTCCATAAGAAATTCCTGCTTTTTGGGCAGTATATTGAATAATGGGTAAGAATAAATCTGTTTCAAAATCTGAAGGCGCGTTCTGCAGGACTGAAGCAATTCTTTCCAAACCAAGACCTGTATCAATATTCTGGGAAGGCAATGGCTCAAGAGAGCCGTCATGGTTACGATTATATTGCATAAATACCAGGTTCCACAATTCTAAGTAACGGTCATCCACTCCCACTCCACCACCTTGAGCAGAAGCTCTTTCCGGACCTAAATCTATATATATTTCCGAGCAGGGACCACAGGGGCCTTCGGGACCTACTTTCCAAAAATTATCTTCTTCTCCCAGTTTTACAATATGGGTTTCCGGTACTCCAACCATGTTATGCCACAAATCAAATGCTTCGTTATCATCTTTATAAACAGATACATGCAGCTTTTCTTTGGGAAAACCGATTATTTGTGTAAAAAATTCCCAGCTCCACATTATTGCTTCTTTTTTGAAGTAATCACCAAAAGAGAAATTACCCAGCATCTCAAAAAAGGTATGATGGCGAGCTGTTTTGCCAACATTTTCAATATCATTGGTTCTAAGGCATTTTTGGGAGGTGGCAGCTCTTTTTAGTGGTGATTTCTTCTGTCCTAAGAAGATTGGCTTGAAGGGAACCATGCCGGCAATGGTAAATAGAATTGTAGGGTCTTCAGGAATAAGAGAGGCACTGGGCATAATCTTATGTCCTTTGGAGTGGAAAAATTGTAAAAAAGCATCTCTAATCTGGTTGCTGTTCATTTTTCTCATGGATAATCCTTTTTAAAGAATATTTCAAAATAATGGGTTTTATGGATTTGTAATACTATAATATAATAACTAAATTTATTAAAAAGTAAACTGGGAGTTTATAATTTAAATAAGATTTATTAATAAATAGTGAAAGTAATTATACTGCAACTCTGAATACTTCGTCAATAGAAGTAATACCTTCCAGGGCTCTGGTAACCCCGCTATCAAGAAGGGTTTTCATTCCATAGCGGATAGCAACCTCTTTTATCTCATTACTGGAAATCTTTCTCAAAATCATAGAACGAATCTCGTCATTTATTTCTATCATTTCAAAGATTGCTATTCTCCCATAGTAGCCGGTATTTTTACAGTGATCACATCCCTTACCCTTATAAAGCTTAATCTTCCCTTTGTCCGGTAAGGTGATATTTAGCTTCAGGTCATCAAAAATACCTTCATCAGGGATGTATTCCTCTATACATTTGGGGCATATCCTGCGTACCAACCTCTGTGCCATAACCCCAATTACGGAGGAAGAAATAAGGAATGGTTCTACTCCCATATCGGTCATACGCGTTAAAGAGCTGACCGCATCATTGGTATGAAGGGTGCTGAACACCAGGTGTCCGGTCAGAGCAGATTGTACGGCAATATGAGCGGTTTCTGAGTCTCTCATCTCACCAATCATTATAACATCAGGGTCCTGACGTAAAATTGAGCGAAGTGCATTGGCAAAGGTCAGATTAATTTTAGGTCTTACGTTTATCTGGTTTATTCTATCCAGTTTATATTCAACAGGGTCTTCTACGGTAATTACATTCTTTTGGGTAGAATCGACTTCATTCAAGGTAGCATAGAGAGTGGTACTCTTTCCGCTGCCGGTAGGCCCGGTTACCAGAATAATACCATGGGGATTGTGAATCATTTTACGGAATTCCTGTACCTGCATTTCTGTAAAACCAACACCGTCCAGACTAATCACTCCCTGGCTCTTGTCCAAAAGTCGCATTACTATCTTTTCATCATAGACAGTAGGAATGGAAGAAACCCTTAAATCTACTTCCCGGGCTCCAAAGCGGAGCTGGAAACGGCCATCCTGAGGCAATCTCCTTTCCGCAATATCCATATTGGACAATATTTTCACTCTGGACGTTACAGCAGGTTTAACCCGAACAGGCAACATGCGAATATCATGAAGAATGCCATCAATACGATAACGAACTAAGAGCCCTCTCTGATTTGGTTCTAAATGGATATCACTGGCTCTCTCTTTAATTCCATCTATTATTATCATATTTACCAGTTGAATAATGGGAGCTTCCTGGCTAATGGCTTCCAGTGCAGATAGATTTACCTCATCACTCATATCACTAACTGTCGCCACATCTACCCTGTCCAGAAGATCATCGAAGTGATATCCTGCATCATAAGAGCTGCTCAGGGCATTGAGGATTTCATTTTCAGTGGCAAATTTAGGTATAACATCCATCTTGGTATATTCTTTTATATAATCAATAGCATTTACATCCAGAGGATTAGCCATAGCTAAGGTTAAAACATTGTTTTCTTTATTGAGAGGTATCAATTTGTAACGCAGAGCAATTCTTTTGGGAATAAGAGAAATCATTTCCGGGTCAAGAATAATATCCTTTAATTCTATGAAATCAGTCTCATAAACATGTTGCAAAGCCATGTTGAGCTGCTTTTGAGAAATTACTCCTTGATTGATTAGAATATCCCCAATCTTCTTTTTACTGTCAGTCTGTTGGGCTTCTAAAGCCTTCTTTAGCTGTTCAGGTTTGATAACACCCTGATTTATAAGGATTTCACCTAATCTTAAATTAGAAAGGTAGGTTTTTTTATTATCTCTTGTTTCCAATAAATTACTCCTAAATTAACAATTGCTTTTATCAGTCTTTATAGTTAAAAATATCACCAAATACGTCTTTGAGCAATATCCTATCACTGCTCTCTCTCTTATTATAATCTTTTATCAGTCTTTTTTGAACTTCTTTTTCTGCTCTCCTGATACTGAGACTGATTTTCTTTCTCCTATCATCTATCCTGGTTACTATGGTTTGTACCATGTCTCCTATGGCAAGAACGCTATCTGCCTGTTCAATCTTGTGGTTGGATATCTCAGAAAGAGGAACCAGTCCATCTATATTTTCCTGCAGATTTACAAATGCACCAAAATCGGTAATATTAACCACTTTCCCTTCTACAATAGTGCCTACTTCATATTTTTTTCTTATTTCGGTCCAGGGATTAGGAAGGAGTTGCTTACGGCTTAAAGTTATTTGGAATTTTTCCTGATTTATCTCAATTATTTTTAATTCTAACTGGTCTCCTTTTTTCAGTAACTGGTTAGGGTGCTTAATCTCTTCCCAGGTAATCTCCGAAAATGGTAAAAATCCTTCGATTTCTTCATCAAGAGAAATAAAGGCACCAAAATTCTTCAACCTCTTTACCTGCCCATTTACTTTATCATTGACTTTATATTTTCCTTCAATGTGCTGCCAGGGATTGGGTAAAGTAAGTCTTCTACTTAAAAATACCAAACGGTCTTTTTTATCAATTTTAATTACCTGCAGGGGCAAAATAGCGTATTTTTTTAATACTGCGGCTGGTTTTTCGATATATTTCCAATCAATTTCGGAAAGATGGATAATACCTGACACTCCTGGCTCTAATTCAACATTTGCACCATATGAGGTTACCTGTGTAATCTTCCCCTCTATTGTGTTACCTATGGCATATTTTTTTTCAATATTTACCCAGGGGTCTTCCATAAGTTGTTTTAAGCCCAGAGATATTTTCCTGTTTTCCTTGTCAATATCTAAGATTCTAACCTTAATGACATCATTTTCTGATAAAACTTCCTGAGGAGACCTGATATAAGCCCAGGACATATCTGAAATATGGAGAAGTCCATTCAACCCTTCTTCTAATTCAATAAAGCCCCCAAAATCTTTTATGTTTACTACTTTTCCCTCAACTTCATCACCAATACTATATCTTTCTTCTACCACATCCCAGGGGTTGGGATTCATTTGTTTTATGCTGAGAGATATTTTTTTCTCATCTTTTTCAAAATCGAGAACTTTTACTTTTATTTCATCACCTTTTTGAATAAGATTGAGAGGATTTTTTATTTCTTTCCAGGTAATTTCAGATATATGTAACAGCCCTTCAATGCCGCCGATATCAACAAATGCACCAAAATCTGTAATATTAACCACTTTACCATCTATAATCTGTCCTACTTTTAAATTAGCCAGGGTTTTCTGTCTTAGAAATTCTCTTTCTTTTTCCAGAGCAAGCCGATGTGAAAGTACTACATTATTCTTTGCTTTATCTAATTTTAAAATAAAGAAAGATAATTTTTTGCCTACATATTTTTCCAAATCTTGTTCGGTAATGAAGTTCTGTTCAACCTGGGATAGGGGAACAAAGGCCTTAACACCTAAATCGACAATAAGCCCACTGGTATTCTTCTCAATAACCTCACCCTGTAACGGTTTTTTTGTTTTATAGGCATTAACAAGCTGGTCCCACAACATGATATAGCGAGCTTTTTCTCTGGAGAGATAGATAATCCCATTCTTCTCATCAATTTGTTCCACGTAAACATCTATTTCATCATCTAATTCCAGAGTATGGTTAACCTTATCCTGCCCTAATCTGAGCAGTGAATCTTCAGTAGCGGGTAGAAATCCTTCCATCTTATACTTTACATCAACAAGATATCCTTCCTCGTCGGCTTTAACAATCTTGCCTCGAATTATTTCTCCTTTTCTGATTGGTTTGAAGCCATTCAAAGAATCATGTAACATTATATCCATCTGGTCCTGGCTTTCTGTTTCTCTTTTTTCATCTGCTGAATCATTCTGTTTTTCCATAAGCTTGCTATCTCCTCCT
Source organism: Atribacterota bacterium (assembly GCA_028696495.1). GTDB lineage: Bacteria > Atribacterota > Phoenicimicrobiia > Phoenicimicrobiales > Stramentimicrobiaceae > Stramentimicrobium. The sequence goes on along the minus strand of JAQVGY010000046.1, from coordinate 1,023 downwards.
TAATTGCTGCGACAATCTTATCATATATTTAAAAATATTGCCATAAATCGTAAATTTCACTTATTTTAATTTAAATAAATAGTAATCTACTACTATTTCAGTCCCTTCTAATAACTCTCTCCTCGGTGATTATATAATCTACCGGAATATCCTGAATATCAATGGGAATTTTGTTTAGTATTTGCATCTCAAAGGAAAGTGCAATAGAAAGTGTTTTTGGTTCTAACTGACTCAAGAAACGGTCATAATATCCCCCACCTCGTCCCAGACGATGACCCTGGATAGTAAATGCTACTCCTGGAACGATAATTAAATCTAAAACAGTTGGTGGATATATTCTGTAGAATTCTTTTCTGGGTTGATATATTCCTAAAATTCCTGGAATAAGTTCCTTTTTAAAATCAATTACTAATGAAGGAAGCAATGCATTATCTCTCCGGATAATTAGAGGTATGAAAATCCTTTTTTTATCTCTTTGAGCAGACTCTATAATTTTCTGTGTTTGAACTTCATCTTGTGTAGCAATATATAGCATAATATTGTTCGAACTTTGATAAATATCTAAATTTAACAGATTTTCCGCTATTTTTTTACTATTTTCCAGAACAAATTCTGGTGAAAGCTCGCTCCTCTTAATAAGGAGCTGTTTTCTTAAGGATTGTTTATTTAACTTAACCATAGTAATACAAATAACAACATATTGTCAATAAAAAATAGTATCCCGATTTTTTAGTTAAAATTTGAGTATAATCTGAGATTGGTACAGATTAGAATATAAAATAATAACCCCGCCATGTCGCCAACTTCAAGTTTTGATACCGACCCTCAAATAGGTGGATATCTACCCGAATGCTTTATGCTTCCAGTTAATTAACATTGCTGTTAATCTCAGGTACCCTTTGGGGAAACCTCAGGCTTGCATTACACACCCGGAGGTCGATTTCCTTTTTAAAAAAGTGTTGGGTCAAAACTTATTCAGTATAGCGCTCACAGCAGGGTAACTTATCAATTTCTCACCGCAAA
>JAQVGY010000001.1 GCA_028696495.1 Atribacterota bacterium | reverse complement strand
TTCCAGCACAAATATTCCTGGGGGATTCAGGTAGTACATTCTCGGGTTTCCTTATTTCTTCTTCCTCTATATTATGGGTTATTTATTCAGACAAGGTACTGTTTTTTATTATTCCGGTCCTTTTATTGGGATTACCCATATTCGATACTTTTTTCGCTATATGGCGCAGATATAGGAACCACAAACCAATATTTCAAGCAGACCAGGGCCATTTGCATCATCGGCTGCTGAAGAGAGGTATTTCCCATCGTAATGTAGTATTGTTTTTATTGTCAATTAGTATTGTTTGTGGCATGACTTCTTTATTTATTTTTTGGGCTTTTTGAATTACTATTTTTAAATTGATGCTATAGATGAATGAAACAAAGAGAGGAGAAATATTGACATTGGGAGCAAAAGTAATGGTTACCGGGGGTGCCGGATTTATAGGGTCCCACGTTGTTGATTTGTTGATTGATTCTGGTTATGAGCCGGTCATTATTGATGATTTATCTTCAGGTAAGAAAAAAAATATTAATAAAAAGGCTCGCTTTTACCATATTGATATAAATGACCCGGGTATAAAAGAAATATTTAAAGATGAGAAACCGGATTACGTTTGCCATCAAGCAGCTCAAATAAGTGTCTCTAATTCAGTTAGAAATCCAATATTAGATGCCCGAAACAACATTATGGGATTACTAAACTTACTTGAATTTTCTTTAGCTAACAGAGTAAAAGGTTTTGTTTTTGCTTCCAGTGGAGGGACTATATATGGTGAAGGTAAATCATTTCCTATTGCGGAAGATACCCCACTTTACCCTACTTCTCCTTATGGAATTTCCAAGATGACTTCTGAATATTATTTACACTTTTATAATCAAACTCATAATTTAAAATATGTTTCTTTACGCTATGGTAATGTCTATGGACCCAGACAGGACCCCTCAGGTGAAGCGGGGGTTATTGCAATATTTATTGGGAAAATGCTGGCAGGGGACATTCCTGTTATTAATGGTGATGGGGAATATATTAGAGATTATATCTACGTAAAAGATGTTGCCCGGGCATGTTTACTCAGTATTAAAAATATGTTAGAATTGTCTGAGATAAAAAATCAAAGAAAAACAGATAGAACCTTTAATGCCTGTAATATTGGGACAGGTGTGGGAATATCAGTAAATCAGTTGTATTCTTCTTTACAAGAGATAATGGATTTCAATAAAGAAGCAATTTATGGACCGCCCCGTGAAGGTGATTTAAGAAAGAGTATTCTAAATTGTAATTTAGCAGAGCATGTTTTGGGGTGGAAAGCCCAATATAATCTAAAAAAAGGATTGAAGGAAACCGTTGAATGGTTTAAAATATAGCATATGTAGCTAACATATAAATTGAGTAGAATTAATTTTAGTTTGAAGGTAATTTTACTATAGAGAGCTTTAAGATAAATATACAGCCATTTCACTATTTTATTTATACTCTCATTTAGTTATTTAATTGCATTTTTATGTTTTAAAGATAGATTTGATATCATTATCTTTTTTAAATCTTTGGAGGCTTTCTTGACTGAGTGGGTCCCTTCTCTGACCAAAATCATTGGTATTGTTATTGCCGGAATATTGATGATATTTTTAGGAAAATATAACCAGAAAAAAAGAATTGCACCCTGGCAAAAACTATTTTTTCAAATTGTCATTGCTGTTCTCATCATTGCGGCTGGAGTCAAAATTGAATTTTTAAGAAACTATTCTGGTGGATATTGGTATCTTGAAAATCTTTCCATACCCATTACTATTATATGGTTAATTACCATCACTAATTCAATCGGACAGACTGATGAATTAGGAGATATTACCCCCATCACTGTTTTGATTGCTGCCCTGACTTTTTTTATAGTCTCTATTTTTCAGAGACAGGGTCTCATAATTGCAGAAATATTGTCTGCATTTTTAATTATCTTTTCTACAGCAATTATTTTGTTAAAGAAGAAAGGCACTGGTGGAAAATATAAACATTTTTCTTCTTATTATATGTTTTTTGGATTTATGCTGGCAATTATTGCCATAGTAGGTGTGTTAAAAAGTACTGCTGCCCTCACTCTTTTAACCCCACTTTTGATACTGGGATTCCCGCTGGTAGACACCTCTTATTCCTTTATTGCTAACTATTTAAGTGATAATTATCTGGGAAATGTAAGCGAAAGCAAATTGAGGCAACAACTGATTGAACAGGGATTTTCCTGGAAGGGTGCCAATATGGTTATCATTGCTACCTGTATCTATCTGAGCGTTATTGCAGCAATAGTATCAATAAGAGAGGATTTATTCCTATTCTTAATTATGATTGGTGCCGGATATCTGGCTTATTTCTGGTTAAGACAAAGGGTTTTAAATGGAGAAAAGATTATTGAAGCCGATGAATACAGACAAAAAGTGGAATTTTTTGGTGTGCCGCTTGACCGCATAAATTGTCATCAGGCACTTGAATACATAGAGCGGTTCATTGAGGAGAAAAAGACCCATTTTATAGTAACACCTGATACCCTGGCTATACTTAGAGCCAGGAAAGATAAGCAGTATCTGGAGATAACGAGAGAGGCAGACCTGGTTACTCCGGATGGCTCTGGGATACTATGGGCAACCGGTTTTCTTGATGAGCCATTACCTGAACGTATTACCGGAATTGATATGATTAAGCATATCTGTCATTTGGCAGTAGAGAAGGAATATAAATTATATTTATTAGGGGCAAAAGAAGAAGTTATCAAAAGAACGGTTGATAATTTAGAAAAGTTATTTCCGGGAATTAGAATTGTTGGCTATCATCATGGTTATTTTGATAGTGACAATATAAATATAAAAGATATAAATTGTAAAAGTGTAGAAAATGATATTATTAATGATATAGTATCGAAAAAACCAGATTTCTTACTGGTGGGAATGGGAGTACCAAAACAGGAAATTTGGATATTTAAGAATAAAGAAAAAATAGGTGTTCCTGTTTGTATAGGCATAGGGGGCAGTTTCGATGTTATTTCAGGTAAAATACCGCGAGCCCCTTTATGGATGCAAAATCATGGCATGGAATGGATTTTTCGATTAGTTAGAGAACCCAAAAGGTTGAAAAGAACAATTTGTTTACCATATTTTATCTGGCTTGTATTATTAGCTAAAATTGAATTGCTGTTTCGTTCAGAAAGGTAAATTATTTATCAATATAATAGTAGTCGCTATTAATATATATTAAAAAGTTCATTGAATAGAAAAAACAAATAATTATGTTGATTACACCCTGCAAATTCCAAAACAATATTGATTTATCAATTGTGAAAATCCATTTCTCCTACATAACATAACAAAATATGTGATACTACCCATAACCAATAATATATCTGTTGAGCATAGGACAAATATCTTAAATTATTTATATAAATTTTTCAACACTCCCATTTTCTGTTTATTTTATAAGTTTAAAATTGTATTACTATTTTTTTGAAAAGAGTATTAAAAATGAAAATTTGGGTAAAAGCCGGGCTAATTGTTTTTACTCTGATTATAGAATTAGTTTTGGCTAATGTTGTAAGCTTTAATACAGTTAAGCCTGACTTGATGTTAATTGTGGTAATTTGTCTCTCTTTTTTATCCAACCCGCAAGAAGGTATTATAGTAGGTTTTGCAGGAGGATTGTTGAAAGATATATTCTCGGTTAGCTTGCTGGGGACACATGCCTTAATAAAAACAACAATAGGATATCTCTCAGGAATTATAAGAGAAAGAATATTTTATCAGCACCTGTTATGGATAATTACCATTGCAACCTTTTTCTTTACTTTTTTGAATAATACTCTTGTCTATTATCTGTTAAAATCATTTCACACCGAGTATACCTTTATAACAATTTTTAAAAAATATTTAATAATACAAGCTACTATTAACTGTATCCTGGCTCCTCTTATCTATACCGGTATAAAAAGATTATTAACATATTTTCAAAGGTGGAGTTAAATCTTGTTCAATCAAAAAAATAAAAAAATAAGTAAAGAGATCATAAGAAAAAGGTTAAATGATTTTTTTATTTTAATGATTATTTGTTTTATCATTATTACAATTAATCTCTGGTATTTACAGATAATTAAAGGTCAGGAATTTGAACAAAGAGCCATTAATAACTGTATTCGTTCTTTAGTTGAAGAAGCGCCACGAGGAGAAGTTTATGACCATCAGGGAAAATTGTTGGTAACTAATAGGCCAGCGGTTAATTTTTCTATCATACCTGCGGAGGTTAGTGATTATAAGTATCTGGTTGATGAACTCAGCTTAATTATACCAATTGAATCTTCAAACATCGCTAATGTGATACAGAGTAAAATGCTAAACCCCTTCCAGGCTTTAACGATAAAAAGAGACCTGGAAAAGGATAAAATAGTTTCAATTGAAGAACAAAAGTATAAATTTAAAGGTGCCTTACTGACCGTACAGCCAGAAAGAAAATATCTTTATCAAAATCTGGCTGCTCATATACTGGGATATGTTAACGAAATAAGTGAAAAAGAGCTAAAGATGTCTGATTTTAATCAATTGGCTGGTGGAGATATTATTGGGAAATCTGGTTTAGAACGTTATTATGATTCATATTTAAGAGGCGATAAGGGGAAAAAAGAAGTTGAAGTAGATGCTCTGGGGAGAGAGGTTGCCACCATTAAAATTCAAAAGCCAGTTGCCGGATATGACATCTACCTGACATTAAACAGCGAATTACAACAGTTTGTGGAAAGGCAAATGTATGGAAAGAGGGGAGCTGTCATAGTGAGTGAACCATTTACAGGCAAAGTTCTGGCTATGGTTAGCTATCCAGATTATAACCCCAATATTTTTACCCAGCAAATGTCAGTTGCACAATGGAAAGAGATTTCTGAAAACAAAGATAATGTCTTATGCAATCGTAATATTCAAAGTGTTTATCCGCCCGGTTCAGTATTTAAAATTATTACAGCTGTAGCGGCCTTAGAGGAGGGGGTGGTAAACAGGAATAGTAAAATCTATTGCCCCGGATATTATCAGGTTGGAGATATGGTCTTTAAATGCTGGAAAGAAAGCGGGCATGGAAACCTGGCTATAGTTGAGGCAATAGCTAATTCCTGCAATGTATTTTTTTATACTGTTGGACAAAAATTGGGTATTGATAAACTAAGCTATTATGCCAGGCTAATGGGATTTGGTGAGGAAACCGGGATAGATTTACCAGGTGAACAGGAGGGGCTGGTACCTTCAAGTGATTGGAAAAAGAAGACCATTAACCAATCATGGTTTCCTGGCGATACGGTCAATCTTTCTATTGGACAGGGTTTTTTGTTAGTAACACCTTTGCAAATTCATAATATGCTCTGTCTTATCGCTAATGATGGTTTTTATTTTAGACCATACCATGTAGAAAAAATTGTTTCCCAGTCAGGAGAAATTGTAAAAGAATTAAAACCTGAATTAATTAAAAAGATAGAGGTATCCCAGGAGACTTTTCGAATTATAAAAGAGGGTATGAAAAAAGTGGTGGAGAGTGGTACCGGGCATCTGGCAAATATCGAAGAGGTAAAGGTGGCTGGAAAGACTGGTACTGCGCAGAATCCGCAGGGAGAAAATCATGCCTGGTTTATTGGTTTTGCCCCATATGATAAGCCTGAAATTTGTGTTACTGTGCTGGTAGAAAATGGAGGAGACGGGAGTGCCGCAGCTGCCCCCATAGCAGCTGATATTATTCGTAAATATTTTCAATCAAAATACAACGAAATGGTTAAGGCAGAACATTTTTAATATTATTTAAAGAGGCATTTTATGTCTGTAGAATTGAAGTCATCAAATATTTTATCGGGGAAATCTTTTTTTAATCAGCATCTTCGTTTATTTAAGCATGTTGATTTTACCTTGATTTTTTTAGTTACAGGTCTTTGCATTTTGGGTTTATTGGTTATCTATAGTACTACCCATCAGGAAAATATTAATGAAGGAGTAATGCAAATTACACGAAGGCAGCTCATACATATACTTACAGGACTCTTTTTTTGTCTTTTAGTAACAATAATCGATTATCATGATATTGTAAAAATAGCTATTCCTCTTTTTTTTCTCTCTCTGATAATGTTAGTTTATGTGATTTTTTTTGGGAAAAATGTTGGAGGTTCACGGCGTTGGATACAATTAGCAGGTTTTGAATTTCAGCCCGCAGAGTTTGCCAAAATTACTTTAATTATCTTTTTAGCCGATTTTTTAAATAAACAAAAAGAGGAGATTCCCAATTTTCTTTATTTCTCTTTACCTTTCTTTTTTACTGGAATTTTAATGCTATTAATTTATAAACAGCCCGATTTGGGTACCGCAATAGTCTTTTTTGCCATAACTTTGCTTATGATTTTTATTGCCGGAATTAGCTGGAAATATATCATTGCAGTATTTATTATATTAGTGTCCTTATTTCCAATCGGCTGGTCTTTTTTAAAAGATTATCAGAAAAGCAGATTACTGCTATTTTTGAATCCAGAGATGGATCCTTTAGGTGCGGGGTATAATATTATTCAATCAAAAGTCGCTATTGGTTCCGGAGGATTGTTTGGACAGGGATTATTTAGCGGTATTCAGAGTCAGTTAAAATTCTTGCCAGCACAGCATACTGATTTTGTTTTTGCAGTAATTGGGGAAGAATTGGGGTTTATGGGTGCTTTATTATTAATATCCCTGTTTATCTTGGTATTATGGAAAGGTATTCGCATTGCCCAGGAAGCCCCTGATATATTAGGGACTTTGATAGCTACCGGAGTGACTTCCTTTATGTTCATCCACATTCTGATTAATGTTGGTATGTCTATGGGTTTAATGCCGGCAACAGGTTTGCCTCTGCCCTTTATCAGCCATGGCGGTACTTTTATGATTACCAATTTCATTGGAATTGGATTATTGCTCAATATCCATTTGAGAAGCATCTTTGTATAATGTTGGAAAAGCAGAAAAGGTGAAATGATAATAGATAGAAACCATAAAAACAATAATAGAAACATGATAATAATTAATAAAATGTTAGGTGAAGTTGAAAAACCAGGTCGTTATACAGGGGAAGAATATAATGAAATAAAAAAAGAAAATGACCAACAATTGATTAGAATAGCCCTGGCTTTTCCAGATTTATATGAAATTGGAATGAGTTATCTGGGATTTAAAATTCTCTATGATATTATTAATAAACGTGAAGATTCATGGGCAGAAAGGGTTTTTTCCCCAGCCCTTGATTTCGAAAAGAGTCTAATTAAGAATGATATTCCACTTTTTTCCTTAGAAAGCTTCAGACCATTATCTGAATTCAATATCATCGGTTTTAGCTTACAATATGAGATGAGCTACACCAATATTTTGAATATACTGCATTTGGGAAGAATTCCTTTACGAGCCAGGAACAGGGATAAGGAAAATCCTTTAATAATAGCCGGAGGACCAGTTGCATTTAATCCCGAACCTTTAGCGGAGTTTATAGATTTATTTGTAATCGGTGATGGAGAAGAGGTTATCAATGAAATTATAGACATATATAAAGATTGGTACGGGAAAAGTGAAAATAGTAGTAAAAAAGAACTTCTGAACAATCTGGTAAGACTCCCTGGTATCTACATACCCAGTTTTTATCAAGTCAATTACCATACTGATGGCAGGATAAGTTTTTTTCAGAAAAATGAAAAACATGCCCCCTTTAAAATAAGAAAGAGAATAGTAAAAAATTTAGACAAAACACCTTTTCCCATTGCACCGATTGTGCCCAATATTGATGTTGTTCACAATAGAATTACTTTAGAAGTATTTAGGGGCTGCACCCGCGGTTGCCGATTTTGCCAGGCCGGCATTATTTATAGACCGGTTAGAGAACGCTCGGTAGGTTGTTTATTAGAATTAGCAGAAAATAGCTTTATCAATACCGGCTATGAGGAAATATCCCTATCTTCCCTGAGTTCCAGTGATTACAGCCAGATTGATAGTTTGACAAAAAAGTTAGTTGACTGTTATCAAAATAGAGGTGTTGGAATCTCTTTGCCATCATTGAGGATAGATAATTTTTCAGTACATCTTGCAAATCAGACTCAAAGGGTAAGAAAAACCGGTTTAACTTTTGCTCCTGAAGTTGGCACTGAACGAATGAACAAAATAATTAACAAGAATGTTAGTGAAGAGGATCTATTTCGTACTGTTCAGTATGCTTTTAAAATGGGCTGGAGAAGGATAAAACTATATTTTATGGTAGGTTTGCCGGCTGAAACTCAGGAAGACATTGAAGGGATTATCAGGCTGATTAAAAAAGTTGAAATGATGGGCAGGGAAAAAGTAGGGAAAAAATTTTCATTAAATATCAGTATCAATGCACTTATTCCAAAACCCCATACCCCATTCCAGTGGGTAGCACAAGAGACAGAAGAGGAACTAAATAAAAAGTTCCGATATATTATACAAAAGATTAGAAGTAATAGTATCTCGTTAAGTTTCTCAGATACAAAGTTAGCATTACTGGAAGCTGTCTTCTCTCGCGGTGATCGTAGATTGGGAGATGTTTTAGAGGAAGCTTTCCGTAGAGGGTGTAAATTTGATTCCTGGAGGGAACATTTTAATTTCAAGAGCTGGCAGGAGTCTTTCCAGAAATTCGACCTGGACATGGCTTTTTATGCCCATCGAGAGAGGGGAAAAGATGATATAATGCCCTGGGATTTGATAGATTGTGGTGTTAGCAAACAATATTTGTGGAGTGAATGGGAAAAGGCTATTCAGGAAGCCAACACCGATGATTGCCGCCAATCTATATGCAATAGTTGTGGATTAGAGGATATCTGTCAGGAAATAGGTATAAATAGGAATAACAGCTAATGGTAGAAGTTATTGATAATCTGAACTGGAAAGAAATGTGAGATTTATGTCATACCTTTATCGTATGAAATACCAAAAGAATGGGCCTTTAAGATTTATCTCTCATCTCGATTTAAACCAATTATTTAGAAGAGTATTGTTAAGGGCTGATATACCTGTTGAATTAACCGAAGGTTATAATCCCAGAATAAAAGTATCTTTTGGTCCGGCACTGCCTCTTGGTATAGAAGGATGGCAGGAGATAACGGAAATTGTATTAAAAGAACCACTTGCTGAAGAAGAGTTAAAAGGTAAAATCAATAAAGTAGCTCCATCTGGCTTTAAAATACTGGAAGTAGAAGAGGTTTCAAATAAGAGAATACCTTTAAGTAAACTATTGAGGCAAGCTTCTTATCTGTTCTATCTAATACCTGTTGATGCCATAGATGCAAATAAAATGGTATACTATCACAATAAGATTGAACAGTATGTAAAATGTTTGTTGGACCGGAAAGATATTAAAATTAAAAAGGAAAGTAAAAAAGGATTAAAGGAAGTAGATTTACGTCCCTATATCAGTAAAATTAATATTTTTTCAAAAAATAATGATAGAATAATCATCTGTTTAATTTTGAATATTGAAGCAGGAGTATGTATCAACCCCAACCCAATTATACAGATGTTAGCTGATGTAGTTAAGGATTATTTTTTAATTGGAAAAATTATCAGGGAAAAGTTCATTTCTGAATCATTGATTTAATATTTTATCTGTATAATAACAAATATTTATGTTATCATTGCAAGGATATTTCATTAATATCTGGTTTTGACTAAAAAATCTAAGGTGACTTAATCTTATTAAGTCAATTTAAAAAATTTTAAGAGAAAGGTATCTCCTGAAGTTATGGAGTATAGAGCTAAGCAAGTAATAATTGATAGCAGTCTGAGTGAGAAACGTATTGCTATCTTAGAAAATAATAAGTTAGTAGAGATTTATATTGAGAGATTAGAAGAAAAAAAGATTATCGGCAATATCTATAAAGGTAAAGTAATGAATGTCTTACCCGGAATAGAGGCAGCTTTTATTGACATAGGAATTGATAGAAATGCCTTTTTACATTTGAATGATGTTATACAATCTTTTGGCAAGAAAAGTGATAAAGATGTTGATATAAATAAATTGATTAAGGTTGGTCAGGAAATTGATGTTCAGGTGGTAAAAGAAGCTATTATACCGAAAGGCGCCAAGGTAACTACCAATATCAGTCTACCGGGCCGTTATCTTGTCTTGATGCCCAATAATAATACCGTTGCTGTTTCCAGAAGAATTGAGCAGGAAGAAGAAAGAGAAAGACTAAAAAAAATTGTTCAAAAAATCAAAAAAAATGAATTTGGTTTTATCATTAGAACAGCAGCCACCGGTAAAGAGGAAGAAGATTTATTGCCAGATATGGATTTCCTTGTCCGTTTATGGAATAAAATCCAAAAGAGGAGCAGAAGAGCAAAAGCTCCTTTGTTGCTGCACGAGGACCTGAGTCTCACCTACAGAGTAATTCGAGATTTATTTACTGAAGAGATAGATGAATTTTTAGTAAATTCCAAAGAAGAATATGAGGAAATAATCAATTATCTCGATAATCTGTTTTTGTTAGAATTAAAACCAAGGGTTTCTTATTATGACGGTGATAAGCCCATATTTGAAGCTTTTAATATAGAAAAAGAGATAAGCAAGGCATTAGAGAAAAAAGTATGGTTAAAATGTGGGGGGTATCTTGTTTTCGACGAAGTAGAAGCCTTAACTGTAGTAGATGTAAATACCGGGAAATATGTTGGCGGTAAAAAAATGAGAGATACTATTTTAAAGACTAATTTACAGGCAGCCGAGGAGATTGCAAGACAATTACGGCTAAGGTATATTGGCGGAATAATTATTATTGACTTTATTGATATGGATAACAAAGAAGACCAGGAAAAAGTAATAAATAAATTGGAAAATGAGTTGAAAAAGGATAGAATCAAATCAAATATTGTACAGACTACAGAATTGGGCTTAGTAGAGATGACCAGAAAACGTTCTAAACGGGATTTAGATTCATTATTACGTACAGCATGCCCCTATTGCACAGGTAGTGGTCGGATTATGTCACCGGAAACAATCAGTAATCAGGTATTGCATAAGCTGGAAGATTTAGGAAAGCATTCTAAAGCTGAGGCAATTTTATTGGGTGTAAATCCTGAGGTAGAGAAAGAGCTATCTGGTGGGAAAATGTTATTAATAAAACAGTTAGAGAGAGATTATAAAAAAAGTATCTATATCAAAGCATTACCCTATCTTCATATAGAAAAGATTAAAGTGATTGCGGTAGGAAAGAGAAGAGATGTAAAGAAGATTTTAAAGGTATTGCAAGATTGATATTTTTATCGATATATCAAGGTTGTGGCTAATTAATTTCAAAATAATTTGACAGGTTAACACATATATGATAAATTTTATACGCTATATACGCACTGGCAAGGTCTAAAAGCAACAGCTACCTTTTCAGGCGATTTATTTAAGCAGGAGGAGTTAACAAAGATGCATGCCATTATTGCAACGGGAGGGAAACAGTATCTGATCAAAGAAGGAGATATAATAAAGGTTGAAAAACTGGAACTAAATGAAGGGGACAGGGTAAAGTTTGATGAGGTATTGATGTTGGAAAAAGATGGTAAATATAGTTTTGGTCAACCCCTGGTTGAGAATAGTTATGCAGAAGGTAAAATACTGAGACATGGAAAAGCAAAAAAAATAGTAGTCTTAAAATATAAGCCCAAAAAGAGATATGAGAAAAAGATTGGGCATCGGCAATTATTTACAGAAGTAAAAATAGAAAAGATAAATATTTAAAAAAATTAAATTGAAACGGTTGAATCTTGAAAAGCAAGTAAGTGAGGTGAAATTATATGGCTCATAAAAAAGGACAGGGCTCAGCAAAAAATGGCCGTGATAGCAATTCCAAACGTCTTGGTGTGAAAAGATTTGATGGACAGTTTGTACGCAGCGGCAATATACTTGTTCGACAAAGGGGCACTAGAATATTACCGGGAAAGAATGTTGGCCGCGGAGGGGATGACACTCTCTTCGCACTTATAGATGGTTATGTGACCTTCAGGACAACGGGCAAAAAAAGAAAACAGGTATCTATTGCTGCATATGATGCAGAAGTATAACAAGGATTTTAAACCCCTGAGTCATATTTAAACTCAGGGGTTTTTTTATTAGCAACGAAGAGGAAAAAAGAGAGCAGTTGTCATGTTAATCGCAAGGGGTTACAAAGAAATATATAAAGAGTCAGCTGATAGCTTTTAAAGAGATTAAATAAGGAAAAAACTTAAAAAGGCAAAAAATGTTTATTGATGAAGTAGTTATATTTGTTAAAGCAGGAAAAGGTGGGGATGGCTGTGTTAGTTTTCGAAGAGAACGATTTGTTCCCAAAGGTGGTCCCGATGGTGGGGATGGAGGAAGAGGTGGAAATGTTTACATACAGGCCGACTCACAAATAAAGACTTTAATTGAATATTATAGAAATCCACATCGCAAAGCAGAAAATGGAGGAAATGGAAGCGGAAGTAAAAAAAATGGTAAGAATGGCAGTGATTTGTGGTTAAAGGTTCCAGTAGGAACTATCGTGGAAGAAATGAAGGATGGTAATATTTTTGCTGATTTATTTCAACCAGAGAAAAAAATATGTGTTGCCTGCGGGGGATTGGGTGGAAAAGGCAACTATCGTTTTAAAAGTTCAATTCGCCGTTCACCAAGGTTCGCCCAAAGAGGAGAGCCGGGAGAAGAAAGGGTTATTAAATTAAATTTGAAACTAATCGCAGATGCTGCTTTAATAGGATTCCCTAATGCCGGTAAATCAACATTATTATCCAAAATGACTGCTGCTAAACCCAAAATAGCAGATTATCCCTTTACCACTCTTGAACCCCATTTAGGCGTCGTATATGTTGATGATGAAAATCAATTCATTCTTTCTGATATTCCGGGACTCATAGAAGGTGCCAGCAGTGGTGCAGGATTGGGAATTCGTTTTCTAAAACATATTGAAAGAACAAAAGTTATTGTCCATATTATTGATGGATTAGAGATATCTATTGATAATGATAATATAATGGGAAACTATCAAATACTTAGAAATGAATTAAATCAATTTTCATCATCACTCGAGAAAAAAGAGGAAATAATTGTTGTTAATAAATGTGATTTGCCAGAAGTTCAAAAAAAGATGGAAAAGATAAAAAAGGCTTTTTTAAAAGAGAGTAAAGATATTTATTTTGTTTCCGCTATTACCCGAAAAGGATTGCCAGAGCTGATTTTTCAGATTTTCAAAACCATAAAACTTGTGGAAAAAAAAGAAGTGCCTGTTCCTTTACCTTCTGAGCATAAGATAGTTCACTATGAATACAAACCACCATTTGTAATTAAAAAAGAAGGAGAAGAGTTCAGGATAGAGGGAGAAAAAATAGAAAAATTAGTATGCCAGTATGACTTAGAAAATCCACAGGCTTTAAAATATTTTCAAGAAAAAATAAAAGCTTTAGGAGTTGAAAAAGCACTTGTAAAACAAGGGATTCAAGAGGGAGATATAGTAAGAATTGGTAAAAAAGAATTTTATTTTTATTCTTAGCCAAATATGATATTATGTAAAATAAGATTATAGCAAGAATCTTTTATTAAAGGTTTTTAGATTAACATATTATATTTAAGACAATTGTATAATTATAATAAAAGATAAAGAAAAGAAATTTCAATATTAAGATTAGATTGGTGAAGCCAAATATGGTTTTTATAAAAATAAATAGAAACTCTTTATATTATCGCAAAGATCTTTTTAGAAGGCTGTCAAAATCCTGCCTGCTACATCTCGCCTTAATGTTAATTCTGTTTTCTGCTGTTTTTAATTCTATTTCAGCTGCAACAGATAATCAAAAATTTGCAGTTTATTATTTCCGTAATCTAACCGGAGAAGATAAGTGGCAGTGGTTGGAAAAGGGATTTCCGGATATGTTGAATCATGCTTTCTCCCATTCAGATAAGATTAACTATATGTCAGCAGAAGAGATTGAAAAATTAACAAACATTGAAGTTTATGGGGCTTTAGCAGAGGGAAAAGATGTCAGTCTTTTCCGCTCCTTGAATGAGCTGCTGAAAGTCGACCTAATATTTACCGGATATTTTTCTTTGGAACAGAAAGAACTCCTGAGATTCAATCTAATTATGTATCAAGCTCAACTGGAACAGTTTTTTGAATTTCGTGAGATGACGGTAATGGCGGAAGATTTACTTTATTTTAAAGAAGATATCGCTAAGACTATTTTAGAAGAAGCTGGTGTATATATCGATGAAGAATTAGCTTACAACCTGAAGAAAAATATTTCTACATCTTTGACAGCTTTAAAAAATTATTATCAAAGTATTGAATTTAAAGATCAGGCTATCACAGAATACCAGGGAGCTGACTATCCGAGCAAACCCCTCTGGACCAAAGCAATAGACTTTGCTGAAAAAGCTGTAGAAGAAGACCCATCTTTTGCCGAAGCTTATTATCTATTATCCCAAATATATGAAAGAACTAAATGGACCTTTCGGGAAATCGCCAGTCTTGAAAAATATTTAGAAACTGCCAGAAGCAATAGTGATTTCAAAGTAAGTTATCACAGATTAGCAGATGCTCTCTATCGCCTTGCCTATTCAAAGTATTCTCAGGATGATATTGCATCTACAATAGACAATTTAGAGGATTCAATTTTATATCAGCCAGATAATGTTAAAGCCAGAATACTCTTAATGCAAGCATATTATGATACCGGTCAGGTTTCTAAAGCCCTGGAACAAGCTGAGCAAATTGAAAAGCTCAAACCCGATAATAAAGAAGTTGAATGGGTTTTTCGACAGTATCAACAGGCTGAAATTTATGGCAAAGAAGCTTATGAATTGTATGTTACCGGTTACAACGCCTACAGCTCTAAAAAATATTTTGATTCTATTAAATTATTGACACAAGCGATAGGTCTGAGCAAAGATTTCAAAGAAGCTTATTATTTTTTAGGGTTAAGCTATTATCAGGTGGGTGATCTTGATAGTTCAATTAAATATTTGGAAGAAGCCGTTCGGTTAGACCCTTTTAATACCAATGCCAGAATCTATCTAAATAAAGCAAACGAAGAAAAGGAGTTTGGCAGAGAAGTAGTCTGGATATTCAATCAAGGATATCAAAACTATGTTTCAGGTGATTATGAGGCAGCATTGCTTAAATTTAAGGAGTCTGCTCAGAAAAATCCAAATTATGAAAAGACACGGATTTATCTAATGCGTACCTACTACCATCTAAATCAGATGGATGAATACCTGGTAGAGAGAGAAAAAATTGGTGGGGACAGCTACTTTGATATTGATTGGGAAAAGGAATATTATCAGCTGGCTTATAATTTCTATTCTTTAGGTGACTATGAAGCTGCATTAGAGAAATTAAGGGATGTTCTGGAAGATAGTCCAGACTTTTTAGAAGCCAGATTTCTTATAGCTGAAACACTATACCAGTTAAGGAATTATGCTGAAGCAAATCAGCACTATCAATATATTGTAAATAATTATATAGATAGTGAATATTATGAAAATGCTTTATTAGGAAATGGCTGGTGTGCCTACTTATTGGGGGATTATTCCAACGCTGAAATTGTACTGGAATTGTTAGTAAAGAATTATCCCAGAAGCACTCTTCATCAAGAGGGGATGTATAAATTAGGGATGGTATATTTTAAACAGAAGAAATATGCCCAGACTATTAAACTTTATGAAAATTTAATTACAGCAGATCCTTTACAATTTGATAAATATGAGATTAAATTTATTTTAGGACAATCCTATTTCTGGGAAGAAATCTATGACAAAGCCAAGATCTACTTTACCGATATCAAAAATAATAAACCTGATTTTGAATTATTAAATGAAACCGTATATTACTATAGTTTCGTACTATTTAAAGAAGGTAATTATCCGGAAGCAAGGACAAATTTAGAAGAATTAGTACAAAAAGATAGTCTGGTTAAATATGAATCACTCTACCTGCTGGCAAGAGTTTTCTTAGAGCAAAAAGAATATGATAAGGTAATTGATATTAATAGTGCTTTGGTTGAAAAAGTTGATGATAACAATATGCTGGCCAGAATATTGTTCGATTTGGGTTTAGCATATTCTAAAAAAGGAGAAGATAAGGAAGCCATATCTTATTATGAAAAAGTGCTAAATCAGTCTCTTGATAGAGAATTATCTAAAATAACATCCCTGGAATTAGCAAGAAGTTATTACAGGTTAGATCGCTATCAGGATGTGGTAATAGTATTAAAAGATTTTGATAGCAAAGAAGCTTTGGAGCTTAAGATAGATGCAGCAAACAAAATAAATAATGAAGAAGAACTCATTACGCTTTATGAAGAAATTTCTAATAGATATCCGGAAGACCCACTGGCTATAGAGGGGTATTTTGTTCTGGCAAAATCAAAATATGAGAAGGGCGAATTTCAGGAAGCAATTAATATTTTTCAAGAAATAGAAGACATGACCATCACGGATAAAATGAGACAGGAAATTAATTACTGGCAAGGATTGAGCTTCTATCGTTTAGGTGATTATGCTCAAGCAGAAGACTATTTTTATAGCATTAACCATGTTGACGGAGATGAAATTGCTATAAGAGCATTGTATATGTTGGGGGAAACCTGCTACAAACAGGAAAAATACTCTGAGGCAATTAAACATTATCAAGAGTTTTTAAAGAATTTTCATTACCATTCTTTAGCAGATCACGTACAATATAGTGTATGTTGGAGTTATCTAAACCTTGGTGATTATAATATGGCTATAGATATGTTTGATAAGCTTCTTAAGGATTATCCGGAAAGCCAATTTGTGGAAGAAAGTAATTTTTTAATTGGAAAGATATATTTTTTAGCCAAAGACAATGATGAGGCGAGAGTAAAATTGCAGCATTTCATTCAATCTTTTGCTAAAAGCAGTTTTGTTGAAGAGGCGCTTTATATCTTAGCCCAAGTTAATTTGGAAGAAGAAAAATGGATTGATAGTATTTTAAATTTTGAAAAATTGATTGCTCATGCTCCCAACAGCCAATATTTACCCGGAGCTTTATATGGATTAAGTCTGAGCTATTTTAAAAAAGGAGAATATGAGAAAGCTTTACAGGTTGGAGATAGATATTTAAGTGGGTATCCCTCTGGCACATTGGTATGTGATATTTTGTACATTACGGCAATTTGTGAAGAAGAATTAGGTTATCAGGAACAGGCAACAGAAAAATATGAGATGATTTTACAAAAATGCCCGGAGACCACTTATGCTGATAGTGTTAGAAGACTATTAGAACGATAGATTTAAAATAAAAGCTATTTAAACTTTAGAATAAAGATTCATTATACTATTCAAAAATTGTAAATCAATGATGTATTCAAAAGATTAAAATATCCTATAACATTTGAGGAGGCAACTAATTAATGTTTGATTTATTTTACAAAGGCGGTTTTTTAATGTATCCCATTTTCTTCTGTTCCTTGCTGGCCATTGCTATTTTTTTTGAAAGAATGTTCTTTTTAAAGAGTATTAAAACTTCTACCAGAAAATTTGGCAATCGTATCAGCGATTTGATTAGAAAAGGAAATATTAATTTTGCAATTACTGCCTGTCGCAAAAACTATTCTCCCATCTCGCAGATAATTTTAGCTGCATTATTAAAATATGGAAGCTCTCGGGAAGAAATTAGAGAAGCAATTGAAGATACTGCTCACCAGGAAGTAGCAGTTTTAGAGAAAAATTTGCCGATACTGGCTACTGTTGGAAATATTGCTCCATTACTGGGTTTGTTAGGAACAGTTTTCGGTATGATAAAAGGATTCCAGGTCATATCGGCAATTGGTGTGGGAAACCCAGAAGCCCTGGCGGGAGCAATATCAGAGGCTTTGTTGACTACTGCCTTTGGTCTTTCTGTGGCGATTCCTACCATTGTTGCCTATAATTATCTGGTAAATAGAGTAGAAAGACAGATAAAAGAAATGGAAGCTACCAGTACTGAGATTTTAGAACTCTTATCGGTTACAAGAGGAATAAGTGAGGAGGATATAAAAGTAGATGAAATTTTATCAGCCCAATAGTAAAACTCTTAAATTCGACTTAACTCCATTAATCGATGTAGTATTTCAGTTGCTTATTTTTTTTATGCTGACTACTACCTTTATAAATGTGGAAAGTGGTGTAAAAGTTGATTTACCCAGTGGAGATTTTGCTGCTGTAAGTGAAAAGAGGAATGTGGTAGTAACTATAACTGAAAATAATGTGCTCTATCTCAATAATCACCTGGTTGATCCAAATTATTTAACTGAAAAGCTGAGAGATGAGACTAAGGATAATCCTAATCCTTTAGTTGTTTTAGAAGCCGATCAAAATGTTACCCATGGTAAAGTAGTTAGAGTTATGGATCTTATCAAAAAAAGCGGGATAGAGAGGATTGCCATAGCCACTAAGCCGAGAGATGAGAGCCCTTAAAGAAGTAAAGATTACTAAATAAAAGTGAGTAAGAAAAATAATGGCAGGATATAGAGCAAAAAGAAGAAAAATTCGTTCAAAAAGTTTTTTAGGTCGTTCATTTTTAATTTCCCTAATTTTAAATATAATATTTATTCTATTTTTTAATAATTTAATCTCTTTTGATTTTATAAATATCCCTGAAATTGAAGAACTAATTATGGTTACTCTCGTTGAGCTGCCTTCTGTTCAAAAACCAACTACTGTTAGACCTGAAATTGTCAGAGAAGAACCGATAGCAGAGGTAAGTGTAAGACCAAGGGTGGAACCTGCCTTGCCTGAGCCAGCAAAAACACAGGAAATTGAGACTCAGCCAAAGGTAGAAAAAGAAGAGGTACAGCTGGAAAGCGGCCCCAGGGTTGAGGTAAAAATGCCGGAAATTGATATTCCAGCTACAGTAGATATGGCACCGGTTAAAGAAGAGGTGTCAATACGAAGCGATGTACAGGTTGCAACCAGAGAATTAAGTCCCAGTATTGCCAGTAGAAGGGAAATTGAGGGGGAAGTATTAGAAAAAGGGGAATATGAAATTCAAGCAAGGTTAGGGATGGAAGGAAGAGAGCGCACCGAATCCACTTATGGTACAGTTGTAACCCCTGGTGAGCTGAGTACACTACCAAGGCAGGCGGAAAAAGAGTCACCATTTGGCAAAAGGCCTCTGGCTATAATGATAGACAATGCCCGAGATTCTCGACCACAAAGTGGATTGGAAAAAGCAAATGTTGTATACGAGGTACTGGCAGAAGGTGGAATCACCCGCTTTTTGGCTATTTTTGCCACACAAGAGGCAGACAAGGTTGGCCCCGTTCGCAGTGCCAGACCATATTTTATTACCAAAACATTAGAACACAATGCCATCTATGTGCATGCCGGAGAAAGCCCGGATGCAGCAATCTTTATTAAAGAAGAAAGAATAGATGATATAAACGAATTAGTTCACTTTCAACCTTTCTGGAGAACATCAGATCGCAAGCCACCGCATAACCTTTATACCTCAACTGAAAGATTAAGAGATGAGGCGAGGAGGTTGGGCTATATTGAAATGGTTAATAAAGATGATTATCAATTTGAAATTGATTCCAATGAGGTTCTTACTGGAAAGGAAATTAATAAGATAAATATAAAATATAATGTCAACTATGAGGTTAGCTATCAATATATGCCTGAAATTCAAAGATATGTTCGTTTTTTGAATGGAAATCCCCATATTGATGCTGAAACAGGAAGGCAACTACAGGTAAAAAATATTATTATTCAAGCCAGTGATAAAAAGATATTGGATACTGAAGGTAGACTGGCAATCGATTTTATTGGCAAAGGAGCCGGACTAATCATCTATAATGGTAAATCAGAAGAGATTACCTGGTCTAAAGAAGCTTTAGAATCTAAAACCTATTTTTTTAATAAGGATGGGAATAGACTGGCAATACAGCCTGGAAATGTTTGGATACAGGTGGTACATCCAGATACGGAAATTAATTATTAATTTTAAAAATTTAACAATGCCCTATGAATATTCAAGATGATACCAATGGAAAAAATGAGAGAGAAAAGGATTTAATAGAAAATTTCCTGGAATATCTATCACTGGAAAGAGGGTTATCAGCAAATACTATTATTTCTTATCGCTATGATTTATTAAAATACTACGAATTCATAGTAATTAAGAATCGGCTGCCATTAAAAGACGTAGACCGAGAGGCAATATCCCAATATTATCATTATTTAAACCAGATTAAATTAGCCGTTAACTCCATTTTCCGTAACTTAGTAGCTTTAAAAATGTTTTACCGTTTTTTATTTACTGAAGGGTATATCAAGAATGATTTAACCAGGTTTATCGAATTTCCCAGATTGAAAAAGAAATTACCCGAAACATTAAATATGAAAGAATTAAACAGACTATTAGCTGAAAAAAATTTTATCGGTATATTGGGAAAGAGAGACCAGGCTATAATTGAGCTTTTTTATGCAACTGGAATGAGAGTTACTGAATTAATAAGTCTAAAAAGAAATGATATTAATTTAGACCATCAATTATTAAAATGTACTGGCAAGGGTAACAAAGAAAGGTGGATACCTTTTAATGATAGGTCTCACAGAGTTTTAGTGGACTATCTACAATATATCAGACCAAAATTAATAAAAAAAGAGGATTCTAATAAGCTATTTTTAAATAACCATGGTCAACCCATAACCCGGCAGGCTATTTTTTATATAATTAAAAATTATGCCAGTAAATCCGGACTTAAGAAGAATGTAACACCACATACCTTAAGGCATACTCTGGCAACCCATTTAATTGAAAATGGAGCAGACTTAAGAACGGTGCAGGAAATGTTAGGCCATTCAGATATTTCTACTACACAGATGTATACCCATGTTAGTAGAAAATGGATTAAAAAAGAATATTATAAAGCTTTTCCCAGAGTTTAGTGGAGTAGTTTAATATAAAAAAGTATGAGAATTAAAACAGAATATGGGAGGGACTAATGGATGATACATTGAAGGAAAATATTAAAGAGAGTATTCAATCAATCAGAGAATACACAGATATCAAGCCTGACCTGGCCATTATACTGGGTACTGGATTGGGCAGGTTAGCTGAAGATATCGAAAATAGTGTGGTAATACCTTATGACAAAATAAAAAATTTCCCGATTTCTACTGTTCACGGGCATAGCGGAAATCTGGTTCTGGGCAAATTACAGGATAAGTTTGTAGTTGCCATGCAAGGAAGGTTCCACCGTTATGAAGGCTATACAATGAAAGAGATAACCTTCCCTATAAGGGTGATGAAAGAACTGGGGGCCAGTATAATTATTATTTCAAATGCCGCTGGGGGCATGAACCGTAATTTTCAAAGGGGAGATTTGATGTTAATCTATGACCATATTAATTTAATGGGAGATAATCCTCTAATTGGTCCAAATGATGAAAAGATGGGACCACGTTTTCCGGATATGTCACAGGCATATGATAAAGAACTCATCTCTATTACAGAGAAAACTGCTCTTGAGGAAGGGATAAAATTACACAGAGGAGTTTATGTTGGGTTAACAGGGCCAATGCTGGAAACACCTGCTGAATATAGGATGCTTATTACAATCGGTGCAGATGCAGTAGGAATGTCCACAGTTCCTGAAGTAATTGTTGCAAATCATATGGGAATGAGGGTGCTGGGTATCTCCTGTATAACAGATTTAGCAATTGACGGTGTGGTAGAGAAGGTACACTTCCAGGAGATATTGAATGCAGCTTTACAGTCAGAACCGATAATGACTGGTTTAGTAAAAAAGGTAATAAAAAATATTGTTAAATAATTTAATTAAAATCGCTTTTTTAGCAGCTCTGCCTGTAACAGAATTAAGAGGAGCGATACCTGTTGGTTTAAGTTTTTATAATTTACCGGTTTTGCCAACTTATATCGTTGCAGTATTGGGAAATATTATCCCCGCTTTGTTTTTATTGAAATATTTAAAACCATTTTCTGAATTTCTTAGAAGATGGCTTATATTTGAAATGTTTTTTTCCTGGTTGTTCAGAAGGACCGGAAAATATGAAAAAAAATATGAAAAATACGGGGCTATCTTTTTATTTTTCTTTATTGCCATTCCCCTTCCCGGAACAGGGATATGGACAGGTTCTGTCGCCGCATTCTTGTTTGGGATACGCTTCTGGTATGCTTTTTCAACAATGGCAGCAGGTGTTGCCTGTGCGGGGATAATTGTTACACTAACAAATCTTGGCCTGCTAAGTATTTTTGTATAAAGTAAAAGGGTATCAAGACAATAAAATATAAAATACAGGAATATTGGTATTATGATTGCCAGAACTATTGAATGGAAAGATAATAAAGTGTTGATGATTGACCAAAGAGAATTGCCCGCTAAATATGAAATGTTAACCTGCTCAACATATTATGAGGTAATAGATGCTATTAAAAATATGGCGATTAGGGGCGCTCCGGCAATTGGTGTTGCTGCAGCATATGGAATGGCTCTTGCTGCGCATAGTATTAACACAAAGAACAAATCTGATTTTCTCAATAGATTAAAGAAAGCAAAAATTGCCCTGTCTTCCTCCAGGCCTACTGCCATAAACTTATTTTGGGCTTTAGAAGAGATATGGAAGGGGGTTGTGTCTTCAGACGAACCTGTAGATGAGTTGAAGAAAAAAATATTACTTAAAGCAGAAAGCTTAGCCCAGGATGATATAAAGACTAATTACCTTATCGGGGAGTATGGTTCAACTCTTTTCCAGGATGGGGATAGAATTTTAACTCATTGCAATGCAGGTTCACTGGCTACTGTTTTCTATGGTACTGCCCTGGGAGTCATTCGCTCAGCCTTTAAAGAAAAGAAGAATATTAAAATTTATATAGATGAAACCCGTCCTGTTTTACAGGGTGCCAGATTAACTGCCTGGGAACTTCAAATTGAAGAAATCCCTGTTACCCTGATATGTGATTCTGTGGCAGGATTCTTAATGTATCAAAAAAAAATAGATAAAGTTATTCTTGGTGCCGATAGAATAGCTGCCAATGGTGACATAGCAAATAAAATTGGTACTTATAGTATTTCTGTCTTAGCCAAAACCCACAATATTCCCTTTTATGTAGCTGCTCCGACCTCAACTATTGATTTTAATATTGAAGATGGTAAAGGTATTCCTATTGAGGAGAGAGAACCTCTGGAAGTTACTTCAATCATGGGTAAAAAAATTGCTCCAGACCATATCAATGTCTATAATCCGGCATTTGATATTACTCCCAATGAAAATATTACAGCTATTATTACCGAATATGGTATAGCGGAGCCTCCTTATATAAAAACATTGAATACTTTATTAACGAAAAATAAAAGATAAAGGATTGGTGAAAGAATTGCAAAACCCAGAAAGATTTCTAATTACTGGTGGTATACCATTACATGGCACAGTAGTAATAGATGGTGCAAAAAATTCTGCTCTTTCCATAATGGCTGCCTGTCTTCTAACCAGTGAAAAATGTATTTTAGAAAATGTACCACAATTAAAAGATGTATACAGCATGATTGAGGTTATAAAGACACTTGGAGTTAAAGTGGAATGGAAAGAGAATAATACTCTTTATATAGATTCTGATGATTTCAATAATTTTGAAGCACCATATGAATTGGTAAAAACAATGAGAGCCTCTTTTTTAGTTATGGGGCCATTGTTAGCCAGACTAAATAAGGCTAAAATATCTCTTCCAGGGGGATGTGCCATCGGAGCCAGACCTGTTGACTTTCATTTAAAGGGGTTTAGGGCACTGGGAGCGGATATTATTACTGAAAAAGGGTATATTCAGGCAGAAGTAAAGAGGTTAAAAGGCAATGATATCTATTTTGATTTTCCCAGCCTTGGAGCCACTGAGAACATTATGATGGCTGCTTCACTGGCTGAGGGTATTACTATGATTGAAAATGCAGCGAAAGACCCGGAAGTAATTGAACTGGGCAATTTTTTGAATAAAATGGGGGCTAAAGTTAATGGCCTGGGTAGTGATATTATCACTATTGAAGGAGTGAAAAGACTGAAAGGTGTAAAATACCGCATAATACCAGATAGGATTGAAGCAGGAACTTATATGGTTGCAGCTGCAATTACTGGAGGAACAGTAGAAATTGATAATGTTAATCCCTCATATCTAAAATCCTGTATAGTCAAATTAGAAGAAGCCGGTATCAAAGTTGAGATTAAAGAAGATGATAATATAATTATATCTAACACCGATGCCATAAAATCTGTTGACATAAAGACCATGCCCTTTCCTGGATTCCCTACTGACTTACAAGCACAATTTATGGCATTAATGACCATCGCAAATGGTACCAGTATTATTACCGAAAACGTTTTTGAAAGCCGCTTTGCTCATGCTGGAGATTTGAGAAGAATGGGAGCTGATATCAAAGTTGAAGGAAGAAACTGTATTATCAAAGGTGTAAAAAAGCTTAGTGCTGCTCCTGTTATGGCATCTGATTTAAGAGGTGGTGCAGCATTAATTTTAGCCAGTCTGGCAGCGGAAGGGACAACTGAAATAAGTAGAATATACCATATAGACAGGGGTTATGTTAGGATAGAAGATAAATTAAGCAATTTAGGGGCTAAGATAAAAAGAGAGTAGAGATAATTTAAGTAGGACAAATAATAAATCTTTTATGGTAAAATACTTAATAGTTGATTAGATTTTATGTAATATCAACTATAGTAGTAATTGAGATTATGAGGAGGTAGTATTGCCTATGCTGGGAATGGAAAAGAGTTTAGGAATTGATTTAGGTACAGTCAGTATATTGATTTACCAAAAGGGCAAAGGAATAGTATTACAAGAACCTTCTGTTGTATCAATATATAGAGATACTGGTAAGGTATTTGCTGTGGGCAAAGAAGCCAAAGAAATGCTTGGAAAGACCCCGGGTAATATTATAGCTTTAGAACCCCTGAAAGCAGGGGTAATAGCTGACTATGATGTAACCGAAAAAATGTTGACCTATTTTATTAAAAAAGTATCTTCTAATTCCCGATTATTTCGACCACAGGTGGTCATATGTGTTCCGGCAGGGGGTACAGAAGTTGAAAAGAGAGCTGCTTTAGAGGCAGCAATTCAAGCAGGAGCCAAGAAAGCATTTTTAGTAGAAGAATCTATTGCTGCAGCTATTGGAGCGGGGTTAGATATAAGTGAAGCTTATGGTAACATGGTGGTAGATATAGGTGGAGGGACAACCGATATTGCCGTTATCTCATTAGGTGGAATTGTGGAGAGTGAATCATTGAGAATAGCTGGCAATAATTTTGATGAAGATATAATAAAATATGTGAAGAACAAGTATAATTTGATGATTGGAGAAAAATCTGCTGAGAGTTTGAAGATTGAAATTGGTACAGCAATAGAACCGGAAAATGAGATGTTTGCAGAAGTAAGGGGTAGGGATCTCATTTCGGGTTTGCCAAAATCAATAGAAGTTGGGTCATTAGAGGTACTGGAGGCAATAACAAAAAGTTTAGAAGCAATTTTAGATTCCATCAGAATGGTTTTAGAAAGAACCCCGCCGGAATTGTCTGCCGATATAGCAGATAAGGGAATGGTGCTTACTGGAGGCGGTTCTCTATTGAGAAATTTTGATGTCCTGCTAACTAAAGTGAATAAAATACCTGCTTATGTTGCTGAAAATCCAATTTCTTGTGTTGCTTTAGGTGCTGGGAAGGTATTGGACCAGATTCATTTACTAAAACAGGGATTAATCAGCAGCAGTCACCGTTAGAATAGCCGCCAATAAAATTTAAAAAAGAATGATATTATGATGCCTTTTGAAGAACATAAATTACATGAATATTTATTTAGATTACTATTCAGTATTTCAATTATTGTAATATTCTATCTTAGTTGTATTCCTGTAAATGCAAGTTTACCAAACCAGGAAGAATTTATTTTAATTAATGATATTCATTCCGGGATGAAAGGGGTAGGGAAAACTGTTTTTGAGGGAACAAAAATAGAAGAATTTGGGGTAGAGGTAATCGATATTATTCATGGTTCAGGCATTACTTACCCATATATACTAGTGAAGTTGAGTGGGGATAGAATTGAGAACAATGGCGGAATTTCGGCTGGAATGAGCGGAAGCCCGGTATATTTTAATGGAAAATTAGCAGGGGCAATATCACATGCCTGGGAATTGAGTGAACATAATCTATGTCTGATAACACCTATTGATATAATGCTTACTCTTTTAGATTATATAGGGGAGGGTAATCAGAATGTAAGCTTTAACCCTATAGTTAATAATGAGAAGAAAAATATTAATTTTCACTATATTCAATCACCCTTGATAATCAATGGATTTTATGGTCGAGCTGATAGTTTAATTAAAGAAAAACTTAAAAAATATGGTATCACAGTGATACAAAATATATCAGGATACCATGATATTAAGCCTGAATTAGAGATTGGTACGGAGATTAAAAAGGTACAACCTGGCTCTGCTATTGGCGTGCAGTTATCTACCGGTGATATAAATATAATGGGAATAGGAACTGCCACCTATTGTCAGGACAAATATGTATTGGCATTAGGCCATCCCTTCATGCATCGTGGTGATGTATCATATCTACTTACTTCTGTCTATATATACCATAGCTTCCCCAGTATCGTTATGCCTTTTAAAATTGGCTCACCCTTTCTTCTACTCGGGGAAGTTATTCAGGATAGGAATGCAGGAATACTGGCAAAGTTAAACAAATTTCCCAGCATAGTCTCTTGTAAGATAAGTGTATCTGATTTAGACCGTAATTTGGAGAATAATGCCGGGGTAAAAGTGGTGCCAGAAAAGGAGATTGTGGAAAGTGTAGTACCTGCTCTTTTAATCCAGACTGTTGACAATACCATCAATAGAATTGGGCAGGGGACAGGGGATATCAAGCTGGGTTTTAGAAATGCGGATACCGGAGATGTTTTAAATTATAACAATATATTTTATAGTGAAAATGATATAGCAGTCGAAATAAGCAGAGATTTGAACAATATATTTGATTTATTATATTATAATTTTTATGAAAAGATAGATTTGAATGAGATAGTAATAAATGTTTCTATAAAAAAGAATATTAACAAAGCTCATATTAAAAAAGTAATATTGAACACTGAAAACCATTTTCCCGGAGATGAAGTTGAGGCAGAAATCATAGTCACTCCTTTCAGACAGCCAGATGAGAAAAGAACAGTTCAAATAAAGTTACCTGAAAATATTGCTCCCGGTAATGCAGTTTTAACGGTCAGAGGGGGGTTATCCAAAGAGATTATCGGAGAGCAGTCTATAAGTCAAGAGGAAGAGCGCTACCTCTTAAATGGCTGGGATGAGATTGAAAAACATCTAAAAGAAAAAGAAAAAAATAATCAAATAATTGTTGAAATCATTTTGTTTAATGATGATAACAGTTCGGACTCAAAAATTAGAAGTGGTAAGGATAATTCCGAAAACAACTTAAAAGTCATACTGGAAACTGATTTTGTTATAGATGGATATCATGAGATATTTTTAGATATTAAGAACAGAAATATTGGGGAAGCGGAGTAGGGATATTTATGAAAAATTTTGCTATCATTGCTGCAGCGGGAAATGGAGAAAGGTTCTGTGATTCTAAAAGTAAAATGTTAGTACCACTTTTAGGTAAGCCGCTCCTTTCCTATACGTTGGATAAATTTGAAGAATCAGAGAAAATAGATGAGATTATACTGGTAATAAGAGTCCAGGACCGTAAACTGATAGAAAAGGAGATTATTGAGAGGAACAATTATGTTAAAGTAAAAACCATCACTACAGGCGGTTCTACAAGACAGGAGTCAGTATACAATGGCCTGATGGCTATTAAAGAAGAAGATGGTATTGTCTGTATACATGATGGTGCCCGCCCCCTTCTAAAGAAAAGGATGATTGATGAAACAATTAAGATGGTGCCTCTCTTTGATGGAATAGTATTAGCTGTTCCAATAGTTGAAACAGTCAAAAAGGTAAATATTTCTGAGATGCTTGTAGAAAAAACCGTAAACAGAGATATGTTTTGGATTGCTCAAACACCACAGACCTTTAGACTGGGGAAGATTAAAAAATATTATCAAAAGGCGATGAAAGAAAATATTCAAGTTACAGATGATTCAGCCCTCTTAGAATACTATGGTGGGAAAGTAGCCATAGTCCACGGTTCAGAAGAGAATATCAAAATTACTACGAAAGTAGATTTGCTATTAGCTGAAGTCATAATGAGTAATCATCTTTTTAATAAGTGATATGGCAGAAAATGTTTTAAAATTAAAGAGCTATGCCAAAGTTAATCTATATTTAAAGATAGGTCATAGAACAGGTGATGGCTACCACAATATAGAAAGCATTATGCAAACAATAGACTTGTTTGATGAAATTAACCTTAAACAGACCGATAGGCCGGGCATTTTTATTGAGTGTGATAATCCAGAAGTGCCAACTGATAAAAATAGTATTATCTATAAAGCAGCAGAAATACTCATGAATAATATAAATAAAGGTATAAATATTTCCATTAAGAAGCATATACCGGTTGCCTCCGGTTTGGGTGGCGGCTCATCCAATGTTGCAACTGTATTGAAGGGAATATGCAGGATTTTCAATTTACCATTAAGCCCAGCACAGCTTCTAAACATTGCTACCAATTTTGGTATGGATACCCCCTTTTTTATCCTGGGAGGCACAGCTTTTGCCAGGGGAAGAGGTGAGTTGGTGTCACCACTTCCGTCGATTTATCCTCCTATCCCTTTGATACTAATTAATCCTGAAATTAAGGTTTCCACTAAATGGGCATATCAGCTTTATGATAAATCTATAGATAAAAACGTTAAAAATATTGCTGATTTTTCCTATCTTTTAAACAGGAGCGAGATTATTAAGCCCGTTGAAATCTATAGTTTAATTTACAACAGCTTTGATTTAATCCTTTCTCAAAAATTTCCAGTAATCGAAAAGATTAAAAATAGATTAAAAAAGTTAGGTTCAATAACTGCTACTATATCTGGAAGCGGTCCTACCATCTATGGAATTTTTGAGAGAAAGAATGATATGGTTAGAGTGTATAATGAAATTAAAGATGAATATCCCTTGGTGTACCAGGCTTACACTATAGGGGCACAGGATACTTCTTTATAAATAACAGTTTTATGTGTCATCTCTATGGCATTATTATATTTCAAATGTGAAAAATATCATGAGAATAGGTTTCGGTTACGACATACACCCCTTAAAAATAGGAAGAGACTTAATCCTTGGCGGGGTAAGAATAGATTCTGAAAGAGGCTTAGAAGGGCATTCCGATGCCGATGTAGTTGTTCATGCTGTTATCGATGCCCTATTAGGAGCTTCGGGGCAGGGAGATATCGGTGTACATTTTCCTGATAATGAAATAGAATGGAAAGATATATCAAGTTTGATTTTGCTAAGTCATATCTATAAAATAATAGATAAAAAAAGGTATAAAATTAGCAATATTGATATTACCATTGTACTGGAAAAACCGAAAATATTGTATTATTACCCAGATATGAAGAAGAATATTGCCAGAATCTTAAAAATAGATATAGACCAGATTAATATTAAAGCTACTACTAATGAAGGTATTGGTGTTATTGGTAAAGGAGAAGGCATAGCTGCCTTTTGTGTTGCATTATTAGAAGAATATATTTAATGTAAGTAATGGAAGAAACCCTTTAAATATATTCAATAATAATAAATTCATATAATAAAAATAATGATTTTCTTTCCATCATCTAATAACAAAATTTACATAAATAAGGAGTAATTATGGTGAATAATAAGAAAATTAATAATTCTGAGCATAAGCCCGAACAGGAAAAGGATGATAATTTGAAATTTTATCCAGATATGCTTCCCCTGACCACCCTATTTGCCTGGTTTATGGGGATATTAAACAGTAAAACCTGGGAATATTTGGGCTTAATGATGAACCCTGAAACAAAAGAGATTAGCCAGGATTTGAAAAAAGCCAAAATTTCTATTGACAGCATTGAATTTTTATTAAATCAGATTAAAGATGAACTTGATACAGAAGATAAAAGACAGATAGCTGACATGTTAGCCAATTTACAAATGAATTATGTTGAAAAATACCAGGAAAGTAAAAAAGTTGTTACACCTGAGGAAAATGAAGAAGCAAAATAAAGGCATAAAACGTATTTTTATAATAGATATATCTTTGGGGAGGTGAAAAGAGTGGTTGATGAAAATATAGCTACTATAAGAAAAAATAAGAATACAAAGAGAATAATAGGGATAGGAGTTATTATTATATTTTTGAGTTATTCTGGTATATGTTTTTCTCAAGATGCACAGTCCTACTATCAGAACGGATATCAATATTTTTCACAAGAAAAATATCAGCAAGCTGAAGAGAATTATAAAAAAGCCATTGAGTTAGATTCGAATTTTGAAAACGCTCATTACTGGTTAGGTAAAGTATATCGTCAAACCGGACAACATGATAAAGCTATTACACAATGGATAGAAGTATTAAGGATAAACCCAAGAAATTCGTATGCTTTTCGATATTTAAATGAAAGTTTCCGTGATACCTCGAGAGTAACGGGTGGGGCTTCTGGGGATTACTATTTAGAAGGGTTAAGGATATTAGGAGTTCAACAGGATACATTTTTAAATGAGAGCAATGTTGGCAGCTATACACTGTTATCTGCAATTCCGTATTTTAGAAGAGTAAGTGAGTCGGATAAAGATGCAATTGGTGCTAATTATTGGATGGGGGAAATATATCAGGCATTATCGAAGAAAATTAGCTGGCAATATACATCATTGGCAATCAGCAGTTTTGAAAAAGCCATTGCTCTTGAAGAAAAAAGCAATCCTTCCTTATTCCTAAGACCTCAAGAATATTGGTATTCCTATCAAGAATTGTTGCAAATATTTCAATCTCTTGGTCTGAACGAAAGAAAAGAAAATTTATTAAATCAATTACAAGAAGTAAAGGCGAAACCATATATACAGGCCTTACAAAAAGCTGGATATGATGATTTAGGTTATCCAGATTCTATTGAAATAATTAAAACAGATTCTGAAGAATTGATTGAGCTATGGAGATATGAAAAAGAGGATAAGGTCTTTAGAGTTATTAATAAAGAGGTTGTGGGTGAAGAAAAGCCCTATTTATAGTGTTAAAGTAAAAAATATGAATATGATTTACTTCAAAAATTATTAAAAGTAAGGAAGACATAGATGAGCAATAACCAAAAAGAATTACAAAAAACCTCATCCCGCAAAGAAAGTAATAAAATAGGAATCATGGGCGGTGTTTTTGATCCAATCCATATAGGGCACCTGTTCACTGCTGAAGAAGCAAGAATGAGATTAAATCTGGATAAAGTGATTTTTGTTCCCTGTCTTCAGCCATCACATAAAAGAAGTGATTTGGTTACCGATATTAAGCATCGACTGAAGATGACCTATATGGCCATCGAAGATAACCCCTTTTTTGAGGTATCTGAAATTGAAGTAAACCGTTCTGGTCCCTCTTATACTATAGATACAATAAAAGAATTTCGTGAAATTTATGGATGGGAAACAGACATATTTTTTATCACAGGAGCAGATGCTTTTTTAGAAATTGATTCATGGTACAAAAAAGATGAGTTATTAAAGCTATGTAAGTTTGTTGCAGCTACCAGGCCCGGTTATGATTTAAATAAATTAAACAATAATTTCAAAGATGTTTTGCAAATTATGGAAATACCGGCATTGGCTATTTCTTCAACAGATGTAAGATATCGGGTAAAGAACAGCCTCAGTATAAAGTATATTGTTTTAGATGTGGTAAGAAAATATATCTATGTGAATAAATTATATTTTTAATATCGGTGAAGTATACAGTCAGTAAGTAGAAGATGAATATTGCAATACTATGATGAATTTAGAACAGATTGATAATAAATTAAAAGAAATGATGACAAAAACAAGGTATCAACATGCCTGCAGGGTCAGTCTGTTAGCACAAAAAATTGCTGAATACTATAACCTTCCAATACAAAAAACCATGATTTCAGCATTAACCCACGACTGTGCCAAAGATTATTCTCTTGAAGAATTAAAAAACTTAGTTGATAAGTATAACATTAAGCTAAATAAAGTTGAAAAAAGTATTCCCAAAATATGGCATGCTTATGTAGGTGCAGAGATGGTAAAAGACATTTTTATGGTTGATGATTGGGAAATACTGGATGCCATCAGATATCATAGTACTGCATCAAGCAAATTGGGTTTGATAGGAAAGATTGTCTATATAGCTGATAAGATTGAACCAAATAGGAAATTGGCTAAAATTAGAAAATTGCATGAGAAGGTTTGGGAGGATATTGATCTGGCTATGCTGGAATTGCTAAACATGGAGCTTCAATACTTAATTTGCAACAAGTTAATTATTCATCCCGACACTTTAAAAGCAAGAAATAAAATATTAATGGATAGAAGGGTTTTTGAAATTGGCAAGATCAGATAGACATATTGCAGCAAGGAAAAAGGGAAAAAAGAGAACAATTCAGGCTTTATTTTTAATTTTTTTATTAATTATATGTTTTGTGTTCCTGTATTTTTTTAACATATTTCCATTTCATTCTGATATCTTAGCACACGAAAGATTGAATATATTAGCTGTTGGAACAGACAGTACTGAAACTCAGGGAAGGGCTGATACAATTTTAATTCTGAGTGTAGATCCTAAGACTAAAGATACAGTATTGTTTTCAATTCCTAGAGATATTAGAGTCATGATACCAGGCAGGGGAATGGATAAGATTAATCATGCTTTTGCATATGGTGGGATTGATCTGTTAGAAAAGAGTGTTGAAGATTTTGTAGGAATATCAATTAATTATTATGGAGTAGTTGATTTTGAAGGGTTCAGGTATATTATTGATGCTCTGGATGGGGTAGATATCTATGTTGAGAAAAACATGTATTATATCGACCGGGCTGGCTCTTTAAAGATTAATTTGTGTTCTGGACAGCAGAAATTAGATGGTGAAAAGGCGCTTGAATATGTTAGATTCCGAGCCGATGCAATGGGTGATTTAGGTAGAATTCAGAGACAGCAGAAATTAATTAATGCAGTGATTGAAAAATTATTAAATTTTGAAAGTATAACCAAAATTCCAATTATTATCGATAGCTTAACCGATTATATTAAAACAAATATAAAATCAAATGAATTGATCTCTCTGGCAAAATTAATGAAAGATGTAGATAGAACAAAAATATGGGTAGAAACAATAAAAGGTGAGCCCCAATACATTAACGGAGTGAGTTACCTGATAGTTGATGACCAGGAAATAAAAAAATATGTACAAAATATAATTGAAAATAAGTACAGAGGAATGAATATTGAAGTGTTAAATGGTAACCGAATTCCGGGGATTGCTCATAGAGTTGCCAGTAGAATGGAAGATTTAGGTTTTAATGTTGTTAATATAGATAATGCCGATAATTTTGATTATCAAAAGACAGTTCTTATTCTTTACTCAAAAGATGAAAGGTTAGAAGAATACATTAAACAATTTTTAGATGATATAGAGATAATTCGAAAATTACAGCCCAACAATGGAGTAGATATGACTATAATAGTTGGAAAAAATATGGTATACTGAGTTAGTTTATAGTCGTTATTCATAGTTTATTTGTTTACTTTTAATAAATAATTTATAAATAAAAGAGGTGTAATTGGTTAAAAGCTGTAAAAATAATGCCATTTCATTGGCAAGAGTGTTGGAAGAAAAGCAGGCAAAAGATACTATTATTCTGGATATAAAAGAAATATCTATTATCGCTGATTATTTTATTATTTCTACTACCCAATCTTCTGCTCACTGTAAAACACTGATTAACACCATTTTGGAGAAAGTAAAAGAAAATGGACATAAAAAGACTTTGAATTATGAAGGTAATGAAAACACTGGCTGGGTTTTGCTTGACTGTGGCGGTATAGTAGTCCATCTGTTTTCCGAGGAAAAACGTAATTATTATCATTTGGAACAACTCTGGCAAGAAGCAAAAAGAATTACCTCTTGGAAATAATAGAATAATAAATTTTAGATGTTTTCCAGTGTTTCTATAATAGATAATTATGGAATATGGAGGTAGATTGATTATGAATTTTATAAGAAGAAGTTCTGGCCACTGGGTAATTGGCTTTATAATTCTGGCAATTGGAATCATTTTTTTGATAGAAAATATAATGGGAATTGAAGTATGGGAAAGGGTATGGCCTTTCTGGCCAATCTTGTTTCTGCTTTGGAGTCTGGCAGAAATATTTCAGAGAAGGTCTATTTTCTTTGGAATCATACTACTGGCCATCGGAATCATTTTTTTATTAAAAAATTTAGAATTATACCAGTGGTCTGAGTCGATATACAAATTTTGGCCAGTAATTATAATAGCCCTTGGTTTTGACCATCTAATAAATAAACCAGAAGCATATGTAGTTAGTGAAGGTCAGAATATAAAAAGAGGGAAGAAAGTTATAACCCAGGAAGATGAAATAATATAATAATTGGAAACTTATGAGGCAGTATGACAGGTACCATAATCAATTGTATAGCTATTATTGTAGGATGTATATTCGGATTGATTTTAAAAGAACATTTTCCAAAAAGAATGAGTGCTATACTCTTCCAGGGAATTGGGTTAGTAACTTTAATCTTAGGTATTCAAATGGCTATTCGGGCTAAAGATATACTATTGATTATCTTTTCTCTGGTCATCGGGGGTATTTTAGGAGAGACTATTGATATCGAAAAAAGGTTAGACTATGCAGGGGAGAAGATAAAATCGCTTTTTAAACAGGTAAAAGGGAACGAGTATTTTACTGAAGGATTTATTACCACCAGTCTGCTCTACTGTGTGGGTTCAATGGCTGTTATGGGTGCAATAGAAGAAGGTATAAGCGGAAGTCCTAATATCTTAATGGCAAAATCTGCTCTGGATGGCATATCATCCATAATACTTTCTGCCTCTTTGGGGATTGGAGTCTTATTTTCCACCATTCCTGTATTTATATACCAGGGGACCATTACTAAAATAGCATTTTTAATAAAAGACTGGATAACAGTAGATATAATTAATGAAATGACTGCGGTGGGCGGCATTCTTATAATTGGGTTATCCCTTGGTATACTGGAAATTAAAAAAATTAAAATTGCAAACCTATTACCCTCTCTGCTAATCATCACCATACTAATTTTCTTAAAAAGTAAATACTTCTGATTTAGATACAGTAACACCCATTCTGAAACATTTAACGGATTTAACCAATTGTGTTTTAGATATTTAATATTTATAGATATGGAGAGTAAAATGAAAGGAAAATACCAATCTCTATCATTACTGGAAGATTTAAAGGGAAATGAGATAGAAAAAAAGAGAGTACTGGTCCGAGTAGATTTCAATGTGCCTTTAGATGAGAAGCTGAATGTTAAGGATGATACCAGAATAAGGGCTTCTTTAGATACTATAAAGTATTTATTATCAAATAATTGTATAGTAATACTGATGAGCCACCTGGGCAGACCTAAAGGTCATGTTGAAGAAAAATTAAGAATGGACCCGGTGGCTCTTTCTTTAGAAAATATTCTTCAAAGAAGGGTAATTAAATTAGATGATTGCATTGGAGAGGATGTTCAAAAAATAATCTTCAAATTGAACCCGGGAGAAATTGTTTTATTAGAAAATTTACGTTTTCACCAGGGTGAAGAGGATAATGACCCTGTATTTTCCCAACAACTTGCCTCTTTAGCAGATATATATGTCGATGATGCCTTTGGCGCAGCCCACAGGGCACATGCTTCTACTGCTGGTATAGCTTCATATTTACCCGCATATGCCGGTTTTTTAATGGCTCAGGAAATAAAATCTTTGAATAGATTAATGTTTCATTCTGATAGGCCTTTTATTTCTATAATTGGGGGAGCAAAAGTAAGCAGTAAAATTGAAATACTCGATAGATTAACAGAAATAAGTGATGGAGTATTGATAGGTGGAGGTATGGCATACACTTTTATTGCAGCACAGGGATTTGAAATTGGTAAATCTATATATGAAGAAGACCAAATCAAATTTTGTAAAGAGCTGATGGAAAAAGCAAAAATCATGGAGAAAGTTTTTTTAATTCCGGAAGATGTTAATATAGCCTTTGAATTTACTCAAGATTCCGATAGTTTCAATGTATCTAAAGAAAAAATTGAAAAAAATATGATTGGTATGGATATAGGTAACAGGACGATAGAGTCGTTTAAAAAGGTAATTAGCAATTCTAAAAAAATATTTTGGAATGGTCCCCTGGGTGTTTTTGAAATGGATAAATTTGCTAAGGGAACCAATGAAATTGCAAGACAGATTGCCAGTTTACATGGAAAGGTTTTTTCTGTAGTCGGAGGGGGAGATTCAATTGCTGCTATTAATAAACTGGGACTTATTAATAAATTTTCTCATATCTCAACAGGTGGAGGGGCTTCATTGGAATATGTAGCAGGCAGGAATCTACCGGGAATTGAGGTATTAAAAAAATAAAAGCTTTAGAAGAATTTTTTATTCTATTGCAAATAACCGGTGGTTATAAAAATGAATTAAATATTTAGACAGACTGAGAGTCTGTCTATTTTTATAATATCTTTTTTGAATAAACATATATTCACAAAATTGTTGTTTTATATTAACTTTAAGCAGAAATAATTGGAATCTACCAAAAATCCCTTCATTAAATAGTCTCACTGCTGCTTTATAACTAAATATTTAAAAATTATTATAATATTGTAATCACAGGATATTGACAAAATATATGTAAGAGTTATAATATTAATACCCTAGGGGGGTATATAAAAAGTCAGGATAAAAAATGGAAATCGAAGAGATTAACAAGATAAAAATTTTGCACCGTTTAAAAAAAATAGAAGGGCAGATTAGAGGAATTCAATCTATGATTGTAGAAAACCGAACCTGTGCTGACATTCTGACCCAGGTTTCTGCAGTGAAGTCTGCTTTAAATAGAATTAACAAATTATTATTGGAAGAGAAAGTATATTCCTGTCTCAATTCTTCTGATGATGTTTTTATATACCAGAATAATTTAGATGAAATTATTGAACTAATTATCAAATTTCTTAGATAAATTTACCAATATACCCAATAAAAATTAGTCAAATTAAATTAAATATTATAATAGGATATAAAGTGATGATTTGCCAGATTTGCAAAAAAAACGATGCTACCGTAACAATTACAAAAGTAGTGGGAGTTAAAAAAATTGAACTGTATATTTGTAACGACTGTGCTCACAGCCTTTTAGGAAGCGCGATTTCTTCCTTTTCATTTTCTCAATATAATATAAATGAAATTTTGGGAAACCTTTTGAGTTCATTTATAAAATTAGATAGAGGGAAAGGAGCAGAGGGCTTAAACGAAGAAGATAACTGTCCCCATTGTGGAATGACTTATCAGGAATTTGTACAATCAGGTAAGCTTGGTTGCAACCAGTGCTATGAATATTTTAGAAAACAATTGAATCCAATTCTATGCAGATTACATGGGAATGCAGAACATATTGGGAAGCTCCCCCCTGCAATCAAAGAACGGAACATTCGGTTGAATAGAATAAATGAGATTAAAGATGAAATGCAAAAGCTAATCTTAAAAGAAGAATATGAAAAAGCAGCAAAATTAAGAGATATGATTATTGAAGAAGAGAAGAGATTAGAAGATGGAAATAATGAGTAATAAAGAGGCTTTGCTTATACGCGAATTAAGGGATACAACCTCCGGGTGGACTAAAGGTGATGGCCCTTTGAATCATATAGTAGTTAGTACCAGATTGCGATTAGCCAGAAATATTCAAGATATTCCCTTCCCTTTCAAGGCAAATCCAAATCAGTTAGAACAGGTACTGAAAAAAAGTGAAAACCTGATAAAAAATAATAGCTTTTTTCAGGATTTTAAACTGATCAAAATAGATGATTTAACTGATTTAGATATACAATTTTTAGTTGAAAAGCGTCTCATCAGTCTATCTTTAGCCCAATTGGGTTACCCTTATAGAGCTTTTATATACAAACCAGATGAAATTATCAGTATAATGGTCAATGAAGAGGACCATTTTAGAATACAATGTCTGCTCCCTGGTTTTCAATTAGAAAAAGTCTGGGAGATAATCGATTGCTATGATGACCAGATTATGAAAGAAATTGAATACTCTTTTAATGAAAACGAAGGGTTTTTAACCTGCTGTCCTACCAATGCCGGTACAGGGCTAAGAGCTTCTGTCATGTTGCATTTGCCAGGACTGTTTTATAAAAATAAATTGAATGATTTGTTGTCATCAATATCTAAGACGGGATATGCAGTGAGAGGGTTCTACGGAGAAGGTACAGATTTTCAGGGTAACTTGTTTCAGGTCTCCAACCAGGTAACCATGGGGTTAAAAGAGAATGAGATTATTAAGAAATTAGAAATGATTAGCAGGCTATTAATTGATGAAGAAGAAAGGGCAAGAGAGGAATTGATGTTGCACTCCAGGCAGAGAATAGAGGACCAAATTTTACGTGCATATGGTATACTTACGAATGCAAGAATCATATCCACATTAGAGGCAATCGATTTATTGTCCAAGATCAGATTTGGCATAGAATTGGGCATATTTACTAAGATTGGGTATGATACTATTAATCGGCTCATGTTAATAATACAATCAGCATACATTCAATTATTGAAAAATAAAAAAATGAATGAAAATGAGCGGGATATTGCTAGAGCCAAAATAATTCAAGAATTATTAGATTAGAAAATAGGGGTTGGTATAGACCTTAGACCTATTTATATAGAGAAAACATTTATTACAATAATTTTAAAAAATATTGGGAAGGAAAGATATGTTCAAAAGATATACCGAAAAAGTAAGAAAAGTGATTATGATGGCACAAGAAGAAGCGGTGAATCTTAATCATAACTATATAGGAACCGAGCACATTTTAGTTGGCCTGGTTAAGGAAAATGATGGAATTGCCAGCAGAGTCCTGCGTGATTCAGGTGTTGACCCGGAAAGAGTTATTGAAGAGATTGAAAAGATAGTGGGAAGAGGAAAATATCAGGAAGTTAGTGAGATTACTTTTACACCAAGAGCTAAAAAAGTATTAGAATTAGCCTCACAGGAAGCAAGTAGATTAGGACAGAATTATATAGGTACAGAACATATTCTTTTGGGTCTAATCAAAGAAGGTAGTGGTGTTGCAACACGTATCTTAACACAGATGGGATTAGATTTAGAGAATATTTATACCCGTATATTAAAGTTATTAATGGAAAGTGGTAATCCCGATGAACCTGGAAGTGTTGTTAGAAAAGAGAGCAAAGTTCCAACATTAGATGAATTCGGGAGAGATTTAACCGAATTAGCCAGAGAAGAAAAATTAGATCCTGTGGTGGGCAGAAATAATGAGATTCAAAGAGTAATACAGATATTGAGCAGAAGGAAGAAGAATAATCCCTGTTTAATTGGAGAGGCCGGTGTTGGGAAAACAGCTATTGTTGAGGGGTTGGCTCAAAAAATAGCCAATAATGATGTTCCTGAAATCTTAAAAAATAAGAGAATAATCTCTTTAGACCTTGCTTTAATAGTTGCCGGTACAAAATATAGAGGAGAGTTCGAAAAACGTCTCAAAAAGATAGTCAAAGAAGTCGAAAATTCCAATGATGTAATCCTATTTATAGATGAATTTCATACTCTTGTTGGTGCCGGTGCCGCTGAAGGGGCTATCGACGCATCCAATATATTAAAACCTGCTCTGGCTCGCGGTGAGATTCAGACTATTGGTGCAACTACAACTGATGAATATAGAAAATATATTGAAAAAGATAAAGCATTAGAGAGGCGTTTTCAACCCATTAATGTACCTGAGCCTACCGTTGAGGAGGCTATTGAAATACTTAAAGGATTGAGAGATAAATATGAAGCCCATCATAAATTGACTATTACTGATCAGTCTTTAATATCAGCAGTAAAGTTAGCAGCAAGGTATGTTTCAGGCCGTTTTTTACCTGATAAGGCTATCGATGTAATAGATGAAGCATCTTCCCGGGTAAAACTAAAAAATACTGTTTTTCCGCCTGATGTAAAAGACATTGAAGAAGAATTACTAAAGGTTAGAAAAGAAAAAGAGGCTGCAGTGAGGTTACAACAATTTGAAAAGGCGGCTAAATTAAGAGATAAGGAAAGAAAATTTGAAGAAAAATATAATGAAATTAAGAAAGAATGGGAAATTGGAAAAACCAAAGATAAAATAGAAGTCACTGTGGAAGATGTAGCAGAAGTTGTTTCCAGCTGGAGCGGAGTCCCCGTTTATTCTCTGAAAGAAGAAGAAGCTAAAAAGCTTATTAGAATGGAAGATGAGCTACATAAGCGGATTATTGGTCAGGATGATGCTATTACGGCAATATCCAGAGCTGTACGCAGAGCCAGGGCTGGTATGAAAGATCCCAGGAGACCGATTGGTTCATTTGTTTTTTTAGGTCCCACAGGAGTAGGTAAAACTGAACTGGCAAGAAGTTTAGCTGAGTTTTTGTTTGGGGATGAAAATGCTATGATCAGTTTAGATATGTCTGAATATATGGAAAAATTTGCAGTTTCCAGATTGGTTGGAGCCCCTCCTGGTTATGTGGGCTATGAAGAAGGGGGACAGCTAACTGAGAAGGTGAGAAGACGACCCTATTCAGTAGTTTTGCTGGATGAGATTGAAAAGGCTCATCCTGATGTCTTCAATATACTGTTACAGATATTTGAGGATGGGAGATTGACAGATGCTCAGGGCAGGGTGGTAGATTTTAAAAACACTGTCATAATTATGACTTCTAATGTGGGGGCTACCCTAATTAAAAAAGGAACTTCTTTAGGTTTTAGAAGTTCAAACGAACCTGAACAAATGTCCTACAAAGATATAAAAGACAGGGTTATGAGTGAATTAAATAAGACATTTCGACCGGAATTTCTTAATCGAATTGATGAAATAATTGTCTTCAAAAGTCTTACCAAAATTGAAATTAGAAAGATTGCAGATCTATTACTGAATGAAGTGAAAGAATTATTAGCAGAACAAAAAATAACTTTTTCAGTTAGTAATAGTGCCAAAGATATTTTAGCAAAAGAAGGATATGATCCTAACTTTGGTGCCAGGCCTTTAAGAAGAACAATTGAAAGATTGGTAGAGAATCCAATTTCAGAAAAAATATTATCCGGTGAGTTGAAGGATGGGGAACATCTATTTATTGGAGCTAAGA
This sequence comes from Atribacterota bacterium, assembly GCA_028696495.1. Taxonomy (GTDB): domain Bacteria; phylum Atribacterota; class Phoenicimicrobiia; order Phoenicimicrobiales; family Stramentimicrobiaceae; genus Stramentimicrobium. The sequence goes on along the minus strand of JAQVGY010000001.1, from coordinate 54,257 downwards.
AAGATAAGATTATTTTTGAAAAAAAAGAACTAAAAGATAGTCATAAGGAAAAAGAAAAATATCAAGATAATAGTGACAGCGAATGATAATCTTTTAAATTGTCCAAGTAGGAGTAACATTTTTTTAAGTGATGAAAGGTAGTTCTGAATATTATCATTGCAAGGAATGTAATTTTGAAACCTCTCGCTGGTTGGGGCGGTGTCCAAATTGTGGAGCATGGAACTCTCTTTTAGCAATAGATGTTTCAGAAAGAAATGTAAAGATTGAAAAAAAAGATCTGGCTAAACCTATCAGTAAGCTAAAATACACCGGCGATGAACAACGTTATATGACAGGTATAGCAGAATTCGACCGCGTTTTAGGTGGAGGTATTGTTCCTGGTTCACTGGTATTGCTCGGAGGTGAACCAGGTATAGGTAAATCAACATTAGCCTTGCAAATTGCTCAGCAATTAATAGACATAGTAGGTAAAATTCTTTATGTTTCAGCTGAAGAATCACTTAGACAGATTTATCTCAGAGCAACCAGGTTATCAGTCAGCTCTGAACTCATTTATCTATTATCAGAAAATAACCTGGAAAAAATAGTTGCACAGATGCTCGAAATAAAACCAAAAATAGCCATTATTGATTCCATACAAATTATTAATGATTCCAATATTCCCTCTGCACCTGGAAGTGTTGCTCAAGTAAAAAGTTGTACTTCTCGGTTAATGGAAATAGCCAAAAAAGAAAATATCGCACTTTTAATTATTGGTCATGTAACAAAGGATGGAGGAATAGCCGGACCAAAAACGCTTGAACATATTGTTGATACGGTATTATATCTTGAGGGAGAGAGATTTCAATCTTACAGGCTTCTTAGAAGTATAAAAAATAGATTTGGAGCCACAAATGAACTGGGTATTTTCCAAATGGAAAATAATGGTTTAAAAGAAGTCAAAAATCCTTCCAAAATACTTTTAACTTCAAGAGAGCAACCTATACCTGGCACTGTTACCACTATTACCTTTGAAGGAAGTCGTCCTCTGGCGGTAGAAATTGAGGCATTAACCAGCTCTTCTTATTTAAATTACCCTCGCCGGTTAACCACAGGTGTTGATTATAATAGAGTATCTTTAATCATTGCTGTTTTAGAAAATAAAATAAAGATACAATTACAGAATAAAGATATCTATATAAATACCGCAGGTGGTATCAAGATAAGTGAACCGGCAATAGATTTAGGGATTGCTGTGGCGATTATAAGCAGTATAAAAAACTTAGCCATACCTTTAGATACTGTTGTTTTTGGTGAACTGGGCTTGACTGGAGAAGTGCGTTCAGTGGGATTATGTGAAAGGAGGCTCAAAGAAGCCCAAAATATTGGCTTTAAAAAATGTATTATTCCATATGATAATGGACAACATATTTCAAAAAAATATGATCATTTAGAGGTAAAAACTATCAACAATATAAACGATATAGTATCATTGCTCAATAAATGAGACCAAATCAAGAAACTTGCTTTACTGTATTGCTTTACACAGATAATGACTGGTGATATAATTTGGTAAATGTTGTGTTCTTAAATATTATTAAATATTTTTATTTTGATGGGAGGTGTGTGAAGAGGGGAGTGTAATATTGGATAACATCATAGAATAAAAAAGAATAGAGGAGGTTAATATTTTGTCAGGTTTAACCAAAAAAATAATGTGTTCACTCTTTATTCTGGCAGGAGGAATATTTGGTTATGAACTCATTCCTGGTACAAAAGTCTTAAACAACTTAAGCATATTTTCCGATCACAAATGGTTAATTCCTGTTATATCATTTATTATAGGAAGTTTTTTTGGATTTATATTGTTTATTCTCAGTTATAAGAAATTAAATTTTTTCGGAAAAAGAATCATAACCTATTTTCAAAAAATACCTGCTCAGAACATACTTTCTGGCGTAATAGGCTTAATTGTCGGATTGATTATTGCCAATTTATTAGCATACTCACTATCATTTATCCCCTTTATAGGTAATTATTTACCTATAATTCTTAATGTAACACTCGGTTTATTGGGAATTACCCTGGGGTTGAGCAAAAGAGCAGAAAGCGTTAATTTCTATAAAAAAAATATTGAAAGATTTAAAAAAAGAGAAAAAAGCTCTCATTCTCAATTGAAGATATTAGATACCAGTGTCATTATTGATGGCAGGATAGCCGATATTTCTCAGACTGATTTTTTAGAAGGAATTTTAATTATTCCCCGCTTTGTATTAAACGAATTACAAGCTATAGCCGATTCTTCAGAACCATTAAAAAGAAATAGAGGAAGACGGGGTTTAGATGTTTTGAATAAAATAAATAAGGTACATACTAACAAAATAAAAATAATCAGTCGTGACTATACCGAATTAAAGACTGTTGATACTAAATTAATAAAATTAGCCAAAGAATTAGATGCCAAAATACTGACCAATGATTATAATTTAAATAAATTGGCTCAATTAGAGAATGTAACGGTTTTAAATATTAATGATCTGGCAAATGCCTTAAAATCAATAATATTACCCGGAGAAGAATTAGTAACCCAGATAATTAAGGAGGGTAAAGAATCCGGTCAGGGTGTTGCCTATCTGGATGATGGAACAATGATTGTGGTAGAAAACGGGATGAGCAACATAGGTGAAAAAGTTAAATTAACGGTAACCAGTATTTTACAGACACCTGCAGGGAGAATGATTTTTGGCCGAATAAAAGAAAGACTTAATAAGAAGAACCAGGATATTACTTTTCAAAAAAAGGCACAGTCTAATTATAAAAAATAGTCTTTAGTTTTTAAATTAGATACTTAAATATACGAAAAAGTGAGGAAACAACATTGAGTTTAAAATTATACAACACTCTAAGTAGGAAAAAAGAAGAGTTCATTTCCCTTAATGAAAAACGGGTGGGTATGTATGTTTGTGGACCGACTGTATATAATTTTTTTCATATTGGCAATGCCCGGCCTTTTCTAATCTTTGAAGTATTAAGAAGGTATTTGAGATATAAAAAATACGAAGTAGTATATGTCACTAATTTTACCGATATCGATGATAAGGTGATAAATAAAGCTAAAGAGATGGGAATTTCATATGATAAGGTAGCTGACAAATTTATTAGAGAATACTTCCAGGATGCTGATTTTTTAAATATTGGCAGGGCTGATCACTATCCCCGGGCAACTGAACATATTCCGGACATTATTAGATTTATTGAACAGTTACAGGAGAAGGGTTTTACCTATGAAGTTGAAGGAGATGTTTTTTATGATGTTAGCAAGTTTAAGGACTATGGGAAACTCTCCAAACAGAGTATTGATGAAATACAGTCAGGAGCCAGGATAGAGATAGATGAACGAAAGAAAAATCCCTATGATTTTGTTCTTTGGAAGAGGGCCAAAGAAGGTGAACCGAAATGGGATAGCCCCTGGGGTCCCGGGCGTCCCGGATGGCATATAGAGTGTTCAGCGATGTCCTCCAAATATCTTGGAGAGACTTTTGATATTCATGCCGGAGGAGAGGATCTGATATTTCCACATCATGAGAATGAGATTGCACAAAGCGAAGCGGTAAGCGGAAAGACTTTTGCCAGATACTGGCTACACAATGGCTATTTGAAAATAGATAATAAAAAAATGTCAAAATCCTTAGGAAATATTTTGACCATAAGAGAATTATCTCAAAAATACGATGGTTCAGTCATCAGACATTTTCTACTATCTGCCCATTATAGAAGTCCTTTAAATTATTCTATTGAACAGATAGAACAATCAAAAAATAGCATGGAAACACTGAATAATCTTATCTATAATCTTAAATTTTTATCTGAAAGGAAACTTCCCAGCAAAGAGATAGATATAGATAGTAACAAATTGAATGAAACGATAGACAAAATGAAAAATAGATTTATTGAGGCAATGGATGATGATTTCAATACCCCGGTTGCTTTGAGCACCCTATTTTTACTGGCAAAAGAAACAAATATTTATCTAAATAAGACAGGATATAAAAATCAGGATACCATAGAAAGAATTATACGATTTTATGAGGATTTTGGAGCACATATTTTAGGGCTGAAATTTTCTTCTATCTTAGCTAACCAGGAAAGTTTACCGGGAAAAGAAATAGAAGATTTGATAGATGCAAGAGAAACAGCTAGAAAAAATAGAGATTGGGAAACTGCAGATCAACTCAGAGTGAAATTATTGAATATGGGTATAGTAATTGAAGATACTAAGGAAGGGGTTCGTTGGAAAAAATCTTGACTATGCTTTAATTATTAGTCTATAATTATAAAACTATCTTTTGTTTTATGATAGAATTATCTTTTATTATTGACTTATTAAATAAAATCTTGCTTTTCTATTCAAAGCTCGACCTCTTTTTAGATATAATAAAAACCCACAAAAAAATTGATTGAGCAGGTATATTAATATTGGTTGTTTTTAAAGAAAAACCATTTATTTTTCATCAAAAATATGATGATGCTTTATTGGTAAGCATGGCTAATAATGGGAATACACTTGCCGAGTATTGCCTTATTAATAGATATAAAAAACTGGTGAGAATGAAGACTAGAACATACTTCTTAATTGGAGCTGATAAAGAAGATATTATTCAAGAGGGAATGATCGGATTATATAAAGCAGTAAGAAATTATGATAATTCAAAATATACTTCTTTCCGTGTTTTTGCTGAAATATGTATCATGAGACAGATTATTACTGCCATAAAAAAATCGTCCAGAAAAAAACGCACACCACCTGATAGTTGTGTTTCCTTGAATCAGCCAATTGAATACGAGGAAGGCTATAGTCGAACTTTGTTGGATATCGTTGATGATTTAAAAATCAATGACCCTATGAGTATATTTTTGAGTAAAGAGAGATTGCAAGAGTTAACAGCTAAATTGAATACTGTTTTATCCAATTTGGAGAGAAAAGTATTATCGGCATATTTAGATGGGAAAACATATAGAGATATTGCCTTTGAAATTCAAAAAAATAGCAAATGTGTTGATAATGCAATACAAAGAATCAAAAAGAAATTAGAGTTTATTAACAAATAAAATTGACTTGAGCTGTAAAAATAATTATAATGTTTTATGTTGCCGGTGTAGCTCAGCTGGTAGAGCAGCTGATTTGTAATCAGCAGGTCATCCGTTCGAATCGGATCATCGGCTCCAAAGATGAAAAGACTGTTTCGGGGAGGTACCAAAGTGGCCAAATGGAGCGGACTGTAGATCCGTTGGCTGAACGCCTTCGAAGGTTCGAATCCTTCCCTCCCCACCATTTTGCCCGCGTAGCTCAGTCGGTAGAGCGCATCCTTGGTAAGGATGAGGTCACCGGTTCAATTCCGGTCGTGGGCTCCAGAATTAGGTTAGACCTGAACTCTCTTAATTGAGATAATAATAGATAATAAACGTTTTAATTAAAAGAATTAAAAATAATTTGAATAAGCATTCTTTTAAGGAGGAAAAAAACAAAATGGCTAAAGAAAAGTTTGTCCGTACAAAGCCACATGTGAATATAGGGACTATTGGACATGTTGACCATGGTAAAACAACTCTTACCTCGGCAATTACCAGATATCTATCAGGTAAAAAACTAGCCACAGCCAAGTCCTTTGATGAGATTGACCGTGCCCCTGAGGAGAGAGACAGAGGAATTACCATCTCGGTATACCATGCTGAATATGAGACAGAAAACAGGCACTATGCCCATATTGACTGTCCCGGTCATGCTGACTATGTCAAAAACATGATTACCGGTGCAGCCCAGATGGATGGTGCAATTCTGGTAGTCTCAGCAGCCGATGGCCCTATGCCTCAGACCAGAGAACATATTCTCTTATCTCGTCAGGTAGGGGTACCCTACATTGTAGTCTTCTTGAATAAAGTTGATATGGTAGATGACCCTGAGTTGATCGACCTGGTAGAAATGGAAGTAAGAGAATTACTCAGTGAATATGATTTTCCTGGTGACGACATACCGGTTATCAAAGGCTCTGCTCTTAAGGCTATGGAAGCCGACCCAGCCAACCCGGATGACCCTGCTTTTAAACCTATTCAGGAGTTATTAGATGCGGTAGACAGCTATATTCCTACCCCGGTACGTGATATAGACAAACCCTTCCTCCTGTCTGTAGAGGATGTCTTCAGTATTACAGGTAGAGGAACAGTAGCTACCGGCAGAGTGGAACGTGGAATAATCAAAGTCGGTGATCAGGTAGAGATAGTAGGTTTGAGCGATAAACCGAAAAAGACAGTAGCAACAGGTGTAGAGATGTTCCGTAAATTACTGGACCAGGCTCAGGCCGGCGATAATGTTGGTATACTCCTTCGTGGTGTAGATAAGAAAGAGATTAGACGTGGCCAGGTTATTGCTGCCCCGGGTAGTATAACTCCACATACCAAATTTAAAGCAGAAGTCATTATTCTTACCAAAGAAGAGGGTGGAAGACATACCTCTATCTTCAGTGGTTACCGTCCCCAGTTCTATTTCAGGACTACCGACGTAACCGGTGTAGTCACTCTTCCGGAAGGTGTAGAGATGGCTATGCCCGGTGATAACCTGACTGTTACCAGTGAATTAATCACCCCCATTGCCATGGAAAAGGGTGTTCGTTTTGCTATCCGAGAGGGTGGAAGAACCATAGCTGCAGGAGTAGTTACTGAGATTCTTGGGTAAGAGAAAAATAGTAGATAGTAGATAAAACAGATGAATTTTAATTTATAATAAGACTGGGGCTTTACCCCAGTCTTATTATTGTAATCTTTGTACTTATAAATTTATTAACAGATGAAATCAGTATTTTTAAAAGACTGTATTATAAAAAAATAAAAATATGATAGCTTGACAGCTTTGTTAAAATATGTTAAATTAAGTTTCGTAAATTTTCTCTGATAGTGAGGACATAAGGATGAGAGATAGGATAGTATTAGCCTGTTCAGAGTGTAATAATCGAAATTACAATAGTTATAAGAACAAAAAAAATACAACCACAAAGATTTCTTTAAATAAGTATTGCAAATTTTGCAAAAAACATACTTTGCACAAAGAGACAAAATAATACTTTTTGTTAACTTTTTAGGGATTTAAAGAATCATGGCCATTAATTTGCAGGTCCGTAGCTCTAACGGGAGAGCACCGGACTCCAAATCCGGGGGTTGCAGGTTCAAATCCTGCCGGGCCTGCCATATATCTTAAAAATAAGGATAGTGCTGAAAAGGTGGAAAATGAAAATTAGTCAATTCTTTCAAAAAATAGTCAGCTTTATTAAAGAAGCAAGAACAGAACTCAAAAAAGTTACCTGGCCCAATAGGAAACAATTAATCAGTAGCACTATTGTAGTAATGATAACAGTTGTATTGGTTGCCATCTATTTAGGATTAATTGACCTTTTCTTTTCACATGTTGTTGCTCTGATTTTACAATAATATGAATAAGTCTTATAAATTAAACTATATTGAAGGCCCCATCGGGAGGGGGAGTTAAGATAATAAAATCTATCGAAGAAAAGAAATGGTATGTTGTCCATACCTATTCCGGATATGAAAATAAAGTTAAAGCAAACCTTGAACAACGGGTTAAATCTATGGGTATGGAAGACCAGATATTCAACGTATTAATACCCACAGAAAGAATATTAGAGACAAAATCTGGTAAAAAAAGGTATGTACAGAAAAAAGTATTTCCCGGATATGTAGTTGTTTTAATGAAATTGAACAATGAATCATGGTATGCCGTTAGAAATACTCCCGGAGTTACTAGATTTGTAGGTTCCGGGGGGAAACCCATTGCCTTGCAAGAGTATGAAATAGAAAATATATTAAAACAGATGGGTAAAGGCGAGAAAAAGCCAAAGATTGACCTTGATATTGGTAGCAGTGTTAATATAATTACAGGTCCTTTTACTGGATATACTGGAAAAGTAAACGAAATTGATACTCAGAGGGGCAAGTTAAAAGTTTTCTTAACTATTTTTGGTCGAGAAACTTCAGTAGAGTTAGAATTTGGTGATGTAGAAAAGTATTAGATAAGAGAACCTTATCATTTAGCGTTATTGTTTTACTGAATTATTTGAATTAACAGATAAGAGATTCAGTGTAAGACAAAAGAAGGAGTGTTTCTAAAATAGAGCATTAAGAGGTGTAATTTTAAATGGCAAAAAAAATAATTGCAAATATTAAGCTACAGATTCCTGCTGGAGCAGCAAACCCGGCACCGCCGGTTGGTCCGGCTCTGGGACAGCATGGTCTAAACATAATGGAATTCTGCAAAGCATTCAATGAGAGGACTAAACAGGATATTGGTACTATCATTCCTGTAATAATAACGGTTTATCAAGACAGGACTTTTGATTTTATTTGTAAAAAACCCCCGGTCTCTTTTTTAGTAAAAGAAGCTGCCAAAGTAGAAAAAGGTTCTTCAGAACCTCATAAAATCAAAGTTGCTAAAATAAATCGGAATAAAGTAAAAGAAATTGCGGAAGTGAAAATGTCAGATTTAAATGCACATGATATAGAAAGTGCCATGAAGATTGTGGAAGGCACCATACGCAGTATGGGTATAGAAGTAGAATAATCTTATAAAAATAATAATATTAAAAAATAGAGAAAATACTGTATTTAAAAAAGTGGGAGGATATAATCCATAATTACCACAAGGAGGAAAACTGGTTGAAAAACAGAGGAAAAAAATTTTCAGAAAGCTTAAATAAATTTGATAAAACAAAATTATACACAATTGAAGAGGCAATAAAACTTGCTAAAGAGCTCAGCTGGGCTAAATTTACTGAGACTATAGATGTAGCGATACGTTTAGGTATTAACACCCGACGCTCGGAAGAGCAGGTAAGAGGTGCAGTAGAATTACCACATGGCACAGGTAAACAGAGCAGGGTTTTGGTGTTTGCAGAAGCGGAAAAGGCAAAGGAAGCAGAAGAGGCGGAAGCAGATTATGTTGGGGGTAATGAATTAGCAGAAAAAATTCAAGGCGGCTGGACAGATTTTGATGCAGTTATAGCTACTCCTGATATGATGAAGGTGGTAGGGAAATTAGGTCGTATCTTAGGACCTCGGGGTTTAATGCCCAATCCTAAACTTGGTTCGGTTACTTTTGATATTAAAAATGCTGTATTATCAGTAAAAAAGGGGAAAGTTGAATATAGAGCAGATCGTTTTGGTATTGTTCATTCAGTTTTAGGTAAGATAGAGTTTACCGATGAGCAGCTCATTGATAATTTTTATTCCCTTTTGGAGGCTGTTTTAAAGGCAAAGCCCCCCACTTCAAAGGGTCGTTATTTATTAACTGTTGCAATCTCTTCTACCATGGGTCCAGGTATTAAATTGGATACCATGAAATTATTAAGTGAGGTTGAAAAAAGATAGAAGGTATTCCTTAAAAAAATATTTTTTATTAATCCTTAGATGGCAGGTACTTTCAAGAAGATTTGATTTGATAAAATCTCTGAGGTATAATTGTCCAAAAACAGCCTGCTCAGGAATTCGGGAAAATATCCTTCCTTAATTAGTAAATTCTAAGGTAGGATTTTTTTATTTATAGCACAAACAAAATAGTATGCAATAATTATATTGAAAGGAGGAAATTAATTGGCACTATCCAGAGAAAAAAAGGAATCAATTGTTCAAGAATTAAAAGAAGAATTGAAAAGATCGCCAAGTGTAGTTTTATCAAATTATTATGGTATCAATGTTCAGAGTATGACTGAGCTCAGGGATAGTTTAAGAGAAAAAGATATTAAGTTTAAAATATATAAGAATACCCTATTTAAAATTGCAGCTAAAGAAGTTGGGTTAGATGGTTTAACCAGCTCCCTTTCTGGAAGTACTGCTGTAGCCTTTGCTCAGGAAGAAACTTTACTGCCAGTAAAAATGCTGCGGAAATATTCAATAGATAATAAAGATCAATTAAGATTGATAATAGCATTGCTGGAAGGGAAGATCTATTTAGAGGAACAGTTGGATAGAATTGCTTCCTTACCTGATAAAGAAGAATTGCTTGCCAGGATATTAGGTAATCTAAAAAGTCCTATTAGCTTGACTGTTTATACTCTAAAATCATCCTTGTTAGCATTAGTTAATGTATTGGATCAGATTCATAAAAGTAAATCAAAGGAATAAATGTATAATAGAGACATTGAAAAATATTTGAAATATAGATTCAGGGAAGGGGGTGAAAATGTTGGCTGAAAAAGAAAAAACAAAAAAAGATGTAGTTAAAGAAAAAGAAGATATAGAAAAACCAAAAAAAATAGAATCAAAAGAAGAGATTCTTGATAAAAAAGAGGTAAAAGTGTCTAAAGATACAGATAGTAATGTTAGTGTAGTAAATGAAATTATTGCTAATATTGAAAAATTAACAGTATTAGAATTAGCAGATTTAGTTAAAGCTTTAGAAGATAAATTTGGAGTGACCGCTGCAGCTCCGATGATGGCTCAAACTGCCGCTCCTGCCCAGGGCGCAGCATCAGCTGCTCAGGAAGAAGAGAAGACTGAATTTGATGTAATATTGAAAGAAATAGGAGCAAATAAGATTAAGGTAATCAAAGAAGTTAGAGCCGCAACCGGCTTAGGTTTAAAAGAATCAAAAGACCTGGTTGAAGGTGCACCAAAAGCAGTTAAAGAAAAAGTCGAAAAGAAAGAAGCCGAGGAATTAAAAGAAAAATTAGAAGCAGTTGGTGCAACTGTTGAGATTAAATAGGTAATATTTAATTTCAGAATGCAGACCTATTTATTAGTATAATAATGTTAATTAATTTAAATTTTTGTCTTTTAATCTAGTAAATAAAATATAGCTAAATTAATAATAAAAAGAAGATACCTATTTTCTAATATAAGTGGGTATCTTCTTGACTTTTTACGGTTTTAATGATATTATATTAATTTGCATAAATCTTCAAAAAAGGTTGGTGTTAAAAGTGCAGAATAGAAAATTAAATATAGTTGATTATTCTAAAATAAAACACTATATAGAACCTCCCGACTTTCTAGATGTTCAGAAACAGTCATTTCAAAAATTTTTACAAAAGGATATACCGCCTGAAGAGAGAAAGGATATTGGATTACATAAAGTGTTTAAAGATGTCTTTCCTATTCAGGATTTTACAGGAAATCTCGTTCTTGATTACATTAGTTATTCTATCAAAGAACCAAAATATTCCCCATTTGAGTGCTGGGAAAGGGGTTGTACTTATTCTGCACCATTGGAAGTAAGGATTAGTTTACTGAATAAAAAAACCGGGGAAATAAAAGAACAGGATGTTTTTATGGGAGAACTACCCCTGATGACCGAAAGCGGAAGCTTTACAATTAATGGGGCGGAAAGAGTTGTTGTTAATCAACTTATACGTTCTCCAGGTATCTATTATGGTATTGAAGAATACAGCGAAAACAAGTCGCTTTACAATTTTAGAATTATTCCCAACAGAGGTTCCTGGTTAGAATTTGGGTTTGATACTAATGATATGATTTATGTCAGAATCGATAAGAAAAGAAAAATTCCTGCCACTACTCTGTTAAGAGCTCTTGGCTATGAAAGCAACGAAGAAATTATCGATTTATTCGATGGTAGTGAAGTTATTCAGGAGACATTAATAAAAGATAATACCACTAATAAGAGAGAAGCCCTGATAGAGATATTTAGAAGGCTAAGGCCAAGCGAACCGCCTACAGAAAGAAATACAAGGCAATTACTCGATAGATTGTTATTTGATCCAAAAAGATATGACCTTGCAGATGTTGGAAGATATAAAGTAAATCAAAAGCTTAATATTCAAAATAGGATTTTGGATAGAACAACTGCAAATACTATTTATGACCCGGTTACTGGCAAACAACTGGTAAAAAAAGATACACATATTATTAAGAAAATTGCTGAATTGATTAATAATTCCAGTGTTGATAGGGTCTTTGTTTATAATAATAACGATGAAGAAATTTCGGTTTATAACGAAAAAGAGCAGACTACTGTCAGCTTATTTGATACAGAAGAAGGAAGTATCAATGAAAATAATATTGGCCTTTCTTTAGTTGAAGATATTATTGATAACCAGACTGGCGAGTTAGTCGCTCAGAACGGTCAGGTGCTGGATTTAGAGCTAATTAATAAAATTGGTCAAATTCAGCCAACGGTGGTTGTCAAAAAGGGAAATGCATTAACAAAAGACGATTTAGTAGCCTCTATAAGATATTTGGTCAACCTTTATTATGGGGTTGGTCATATTGATGATATTGATCATTTAGGAAATAGAAGAGTAAAGACAATTGGAGAATTATTGTTAGATCAATTCTACATTGGGTTGGTGAGAATGGAAAGAGTAATTAAAGAGAGAATGACCATTCAGCCAGATCTTACTACCCTGACTCCACAAGCTTTGATTAATATCAGACCTGTGGTTGCTTCTATAAGGCAATTCTATGGCAGCAGTCAATTATCACAATTTATGGATCAGACAAATCCTCTTTCTGAGATTACTCATAAAAGGAGACTATCTGCACTTGGTCCTGGTGGATTAACCAGGGAAAGAGCTGGATTTGAAGTACGTGATGTTCATTACAGCCATTATGGAAGGGTTTGCCCTATTGAGACACCAGAAGGTCCTAATATTGGTTTAATCGGTTCATTAAGTATTTATGCCAGAATAAATGATTATGGTTTTATTGAAACACCATATAGGAAAGTAGAGAATGGGCATATTACTGATAAGATTATCTATCTTACCGCAGATGAGGAAGATCAATATAGAATTGCCCAGATCAATATTAAGACTGATAAGAATAACAAAATCATTCAGGAAGATGTTCCGTGTAGATATAGAGATGTTTATATGACTGTTCCTCCTTCTGAAGTTGATTTTATAGATGTCGCCCCAAATCAGATGACCAGCATTTCTGCTAGTTTAATTCCTTTCTTAGATCATGATGATGCTAATAGGGCGTTAATGGGAACCAATATGCAAAGACAGGCAGTTCCTGTAGTAAAAACGGAAATGCCTCTGGTAATGACCGGGATGGAAAAAAAGGTTGCTCATGATTCAGGTACAATTGTTTTGGCTGAAACAGATGGTATTGTGGAAAGAGTTGATGCAAATCGTATTGTAATAAAAAATAATCAGGGTGTTACAAATGAGTATTATCTAAAAAAGTTTCATCGTTCTAATCAGGGAACCTGTATTAATCAGAGACCCATAGTTGAGGAAGGACAAAGAGTTACTGTTGATACTCCCATTGCTGATGGTCCCAATACAGATCAGGGATTCTTATCATTAGGGCGAAATGTTTTGGTGGCGTATATGGCCTGGGAAGGATATAACTTTGAAGACGCTATAGTAATAAGTGAAAGATTGGTTCAGGATGATACTTTCACCTCTATCCATATAAGTGAACACGAATATGATGCCCGTGATACAAAATTAGGTCCAGAAGAAATAACTGCTGATATACCTAATATTGGGGAAAGCAGTCTGGCTAATTTAGATGAAGATGGAATTATTCGTATTGGAACAGAGGTGGAATCAGGTGATATCTTAGTGGGTAAAGTAACTCCCAAAGGGGAGACAGAATTAGGTCCTGAGGAGAGATTGCTCAGAGCAATCTTCGGTGAAAAAGCTAGGGAAGTAAGGGATACTTCACTCAGGGTTCCCCATGGTGACCGAGGAAAAGTCATTGATGTAAAACTTTTTTCAAGAGAAAATGGTGATGAAATACCTCCCGGAGTGAATAAAATGGTTAAGGTATTTATTGCCCAAAAGCGAAAGATATCTGAAGGTGATAAGATATCAGGCAGACATGGAAATAAGGGTGTAATTGCAAAGATATTACCAATAAATGATATGCCCTTTTTACCTGATGGTACACCGGTGGATATTGTTTTAAACCCACTTGGGGTTCCTTCCAGGATGAATGTAGGGCAGATATTAGAAGTACATTTAGGATGGGTAGCAAAAACCCTTGGTCTTAACATTGTTACCCCGGTATTTAACGGTGTTACTGAAGAAGATATTGAAAGGACTTTAATTGAAGCTGGTCTGCCAAATGATGGAAAAAGTGTTTTATATGATGGTAGAACTGGTCTACCTTTTGATCAGAAGGTTACCATCGGTTATAGTTATATATTAAAATTGGTTCACCTGGTAGATGATAAGATACATGCTCGTTCTACGGGGCCTTACTCTTTAGTTACCCAACAGCCATTGGGTGGTAAAGCACAGTTTGGTGGTCAAAGGTTTGGAGAGATGGAAGTGTGGGCTTTAGAGGGATATGGAGCTGCCTATAATTTACAAGAGATACTTACCGTTAAATCAGATGATGTCACCGGAAGAATTAAAACATATGAATCTATCGTTAAAGGGGAAAACATTCCTGTGCCTGGAATTCCAGAATCATTTAAGGTTTTGATACGAGAATTGAGAAGTCTTTGTTTGAATATTAAAGTATTGGACCATGAGGGCAAGGAAATTGAAATCAAAGAAGACCTGGATACAAAAGAGAGGCCGGACTTAGACTTTATATAGTACGTATCCAGAGATAGATAAATTTAAATTATTGCCATGATGCCGATTAATAATAAAACCTTATAAGGCAAATTGGCTAAAAATAATAAAAGAATATTATTAAAATTTAAACTAAAAAGTTCTAATAGCTATTAAAAACGGGGAGGTAATTCGGTTGGAAATTTCTGAAAAAATTAATGCTATTGCAATAGGATTAGCTTCACCAGAAGATATTCGCAAATGGTCATATGGAGAAGTTAAAAAACCAGAAACCATTAATTACAGAACCCTTAAGCCTGAAAAAGATGGGTTATTTTGTGAAAGGATTTTTGGGCCGGTCAAAGACTGGGAATGTAGTTGTGGTAAATATAAGAGAATCAGATATAAAGGTGTTATCTGTGATCGCTGTGGAGTTGAAGTTACAAAATCAATAACGCGGCGTGAGAGGATGGGACATATTGAGTTAGCCTGCCCGGTTTCTCATGTCTGGTATTTTAAGGGTATTCCCAGTCCACTTTCTTTATTATTAAATATTTCTCCAAGGAATTTAGAAAAAATTCTTTACTTCGCACCAGATAGAAGACGGGAACAGTTATATGAGATTAAAGAGATAGGTGATAGTACAGAAAACGATTCTTTCGGTGATTATTTCGAAAGTAAAATTATTACAGAAACCGAATTTAGAATACATAAAACTTATAATTCTAATTTTGATGCTGAGTTGCTATATAGGGTTAATCAATTAAAGATATTTCCTCATAAAGTTGGGGAAATCATCACTGCTGAGAGGCTGGAGGAGTTACAGGGAACATTTGGAAAACTATTTTTTACCGTTGAATTGAATCTACCCTACGAACCCAGTGTTATTTTAGATGATGAAAATGATTTAGAAGAAGGAATTGAAGATTTAGAACCTGATGAGATTAAAGAAGAAAAAGAAGAGGAAATACCTGAGATTATCCATTTAGACGAAAGCTCGGAACAGGATAGTGCTAATACTTATAAGATTATAGAAATAGATGGATTAATATCTGAGAGTAAATTGACACTTTTGGCAGAACAGGAACCAGGATTGCCAAAGAGGACTTCTATGGCAAAGCAAACAATTGAAGAATCTTGTTATGTGATAATTAATCCAGGTGAAACAAGCCATAAAGTTGGAGATATAATTTTAGAGTTAGAAAAAAGACTATATTCTCATTATGATTCAGATTTTAGAGCAGAAATTGGTGCAGAAGCTATAAAAAATTTATTAAAAAATATTAATTTAGATTCTTTAAATATGGAGTTGAGGGAAGAACTAAAACATTCCTCCGGTCAAAAGGCTAAAAAAATGATAAAAAGGTTGCAAATTACCGAAGCCTTTAGAAAAAGTCATGGGAAGCCAGAATGGATGATTTTGGATGTTTTGCCGGTAATCCCTCCAGATTTGAGGCCGATGGTACAGTTGGAAGGGGGTAGATTTGCAACTTCTGATTTAAATGATCTTTATCGCAGAGTTATTAACCGAAATAACCGGTTAAAAAGATTATTAGAGTTAAGTGCGCCAGATATTATTATTAAAAATGAAAAAAGAATGTTACAAGAGGCAGTTGATGCTTTAATTAACAATGGAAGAAGGGGTCATGCAGTACTGGGAGCTGGCAATCGTCCTCTTAAATCATTGAGTGATTTATTAGAAGGGAAAAAAGGCAGATTCAGACAGAATCTATTAGGTAAGAGGGTTGACTATTCTGGTCGTTCGGTAATTGTCGTTGGACCTAAATTAAAATTAGATCAATGTGGAATTCCTAAAAAAATGGCTTTAGAATTATTTAAACCATTTGTAATGCACCATTTAGTTAAAAGAAAATTAGCCCACAATATTAAAACTGCCAAAAAGTTGATTGAACAGGAATCTCCAGAAATATGGAATATATTACAGGAAATTGTTGAAGACCGCCCTGTTTTATTGAACAGGGCTCCAACATTACACCGGCTCGGTATTCAGGTTTTTAAACCGGTATTGGTAGAAGGCAATGCCATTCAGCTCCACCCCTTAGCTTGCCCTGCTTTTAATGCTGATTTTGATGGTGACCAGATGGCAGTACATGTTCCTTTGTCTACAGAGGCGCAGACCGAGGCAGAAATGCTAATGTTAGCCACCAACAATGTTCTATCACCTGCGAATGGCATCCCTATAGCTTTGCCATCTCAAGATATAATCCTGGGATGTTATTATTTAACCATGAAAGTGAAGGGAACAAAAGGAGAAGGCAAAATATTTGCCAATCCAGAAGAGGCTATTAGGGCACAAGAAGAGGGGTATGTAGATGTTCATGCTACCATCAAAGTAAGAATTAAAGATAATATTGAAGAAACAACAATTGGCCGTGTCATATTTAACCAGGTTTTGCCTGAAGATATGAAATTTGTTGACCTTACCATCACCAAGAAAGCATTAGCCAGGATTATCTCCTACCTTTATCGTCAGTACGGCCAGGAGATTACTGTAAAATGCCTGGATGATATAAAAGAATTGGGCTTTAACTTTGCTACTAAATCTGGTGTGACTATTGGAATTATAGATTTAGAGATTCCATCTGAAAAAGAAAAAATATTAGAAGAAGCAGAAATTGAAGTTGCTAAAATTAAGGAACAATTCAACTATGGTTTAATTATGGAAGAAGAGAGAGTAGAAAAAATTATTAATGCCTGGACCGATGCAGCTGATAAAGTTGTAACTGCTATTTTAAGTCATCTTAGAAGCTTCAACCCACTTTATATGATGGCTGACTCAGGTGCTCGTGGAAGCAGAAGACAGATTGGTCAATTAGCCGGTATGAGAGGTTTAATGGCTGATCCTTCTGGAAAAATAATCGAGTTTCCTATACGTTCTAATTTTAGAGAGGGGCTATCCTGTCTAGAATATTTCATCTCAACTCATGGAGCTAGAAAGGGCCTGGCAGATACAGCCCTTAGAACATCTAAATCAGGTTACCTGACCAGAAGATTAATCGATGTGGCACAGGATGTTATCATTACCGAGGAAGATTGCGGGACTAATGATGGTGTAATCGTTTCTGATATTCAGGAAGATGGTAATATCATTGAAAAGTTAGAAGAAAGGATAGTTGGAAGAGTAGCCCAGGAGGATATTTTAGACAATGATAGTGGTGAAACAATTATACTTAAAGGTGAAATAATTGATGAAAAAATAGCCAAAAAAATCGCTGATTCAGGCATAAAAGAAGTTATGATTCGTTCACCCCTAACCTGTGCCTCTAAACAGGGTATTTGTGTAAAATGTTATGGTAAAGATTTGGCAACTGGTAAAATGGTGACTATTGGTGAAGCAGTTGGAACAATTGCTGCTCAATCTATTGGCGAACCAGGAACACAGCTAACATTGCGGACTTTCCATACCGGTGGAATCAAAATCACAGGTGAAGATATTACTTTAGGTTTACCAAGAGTTGAACAGCTATTTGAAGTAAGAAAACCAAAAAAACAGGCTATTATAAGTGAGATAAACGGATTTGTTGACCAAATAAAAGATGAGCCTGAAACATTTAGAAAAGATATTGTTATTAAACCCGAGGCAGAAGTTACATCTGGAAAGAATAAAGAAACTAAAAATAAAGTCTATTCAATTCCTAAGGATTTAAGGATTGTGGTGGAAGAAGGACAAGAAATTAGTGCTGGTCAAAAATTAACTACCGGATTCATTGATCCAAACGATATTTTAAGAATACAGGGTATTAAGGCTGTTCAAAAATACCTTCTGGAACAAGTTCAGGAAGTTTATCGTTCACAGGGAGTTACCATCAATGATAAGCATATTGAGGTGATTGTAAGGCAGATTGCCCGTCTAAATAAAATATATGTAAGGTCATCACGTGACTCTGATTTGCTTTCTGGAGAGCTGGTATATGTTTCAGATTTTGAACAGGCTAATAAGAAAGTAGCCCAAGAAAATGAAGAAATTCGAAATAGAAATAGGGAGTTACTCTTAAATAAAACCCTGGTTAATTGTTTAACAGGCAATAAAAATGAAAATATCGTTGCTGAAAATACCCTTATTGATGAGAATATTATTAAAAAAATTGAGAATTTAGAATGTCAAAGCTTTGAAATTCTTGATGAGCAGGGCAATTTAGATAATATTGTTCAAGGAGAGATTAATTTTGTTGAACGCATTAAAGACCATATTCTTATCGATAATATCTCAAATGGTAGTACAGCCATTAAAAGTAATGAAGAAAGTGAATCTGATAAACTCGATTTGCAAAAACTTATCGGAAGTAAGATAACAAGGGAAACAGCTCTTGAATTGGTAAAAAATGGTGTTACAAGGATTAGCATTTTTAATCCTGGTATTAAAACTAAATTAATTGGGAAGATGGTTGCTCAAGATATCAAAGATCGTGATGGACAGAATATTATAGTTTCTGCCAATACAATTTTAAATGAAAATGATATAGAAAGCATATTAGGTAGCCAGAATAAAGAAATAGTTGTTTGGAGTGATATAAAAGAGGTTAATATTAAGGAGAATCTATTAAGCTACACCAAAGATGATGTAATAGGGAAAAAATTGGGTGAGGAATTAAAAGACTCTAAAACGGGAAATGTTATTGCTGATATGGGGCAACTGGTAAGTAAGAATATTATCAGAAAAGCATATTCAGCAGGGATTAGTGATATTCCTTTAGAAGATGGTCATTTCTTTTCTTTAGAAGGAAGAACACTGGACTATATCTACCATAACCTTGTTGGAAAGATAGTTGCCCAAGATATTATTGATGACAATACTGGTAAAATACTAATTTCAGCTGGTGAGAAAATCACCAAGAATAATGCCAATTTATTCTTTCAACAAAATATTGAGCAAATTATGTACAGAACTGAGCACAGTCTACAGGAATCTATTTTGCTAATGGAAAATATTGGTTTTATGAAGAGGATAAAGTTACCTGCAGTAGGAATGCCTATTATACAGGGAATAACCCAGGCCTCTTTGTCGACTGAAAGCTTTTTGTCCGGGGCTTCTTTTCAAAGAACTACCCATGTTTTAACAAATGCTTCAATTAAAGGAAAAGTTGATTACCTGTTTGGATTGAAAGAAAACGTAATTATTGGAAACATGATACCAGCTGGGACTGGTTTATCAAGATACAGGGATGTTGAAATAACCTCTCAATATGAAGAAGAATTAGAGAGAGAAACTCTGGAAGAGAGTAAGGAAGAGAATATTATTGAGCAACAAAACAATAATATTATTGACAAACCAGAAGAAAATATTGATAAAAATTAATGATAAATGAAAATATTTATTGACATCATTGAATGATGTTGTTAAAATGTTTAAGTATTTTAGCAGGCTATCATTACTTTAAGAAGGTGGTACAGAAATGCCAACAATTAATCAGTTAGTAAAAAAAGGAAGGAAAAAAGTATTAAAAAAATCTGGAACTCCGGCTTTAAAAGGCTCACCATTAAAACGGGGTGTATGTACTCGTGTGTGGACCATTACACCGAAGAAACCTAACTCTGCTTTAAGAAAGGTAGCCAGAGTGAGATTGACTAATAATATAGAGGTTACTGCCTATATTCCCGGGATTGGACATAGCTTGCAGGAACACTCTATTGTGTTGATTAGGGGTGGCAGAGTAAAAGATTTACCCGGTGTTAGATACCATATAGTACGTGGTGTTATGGATGCTACTGGAGTAGAGGGTAGAAAACAAAGCCGTTCCAGATATGGAACTGATAGACCCAAGAATTAATTATAGATTTTTCTATTATATTAAATGGATGATTCATAATTTTAAAATAAGCTTAATAGAGGTGGGTAGTAATGTCTAGAAAAAGAAAAGCAATCAAACGCGCAATAAAAGAAGACCCTGTTTATAAAGATAAGAGGGTAACAAAGTTTATTAATCATATTATGTGGGATGGGAAGAAAAGTGTTGCCCGGCAGGTATTCTATGGTGCTATGGATATTGTGAAGGAAAGGACCAAGAAAGATTCTTTAGAAGTTTTTAATCAGGCAATGGATAATGTAATGCCCATCTTAGAAGTTAAATCCAGAAGAGTTGGAGGGGCAAGTTATCAGGTCCCTATCGAAGTTTCTCCTGAAAGAAGAGTTACTTTAGCTATGAGATGGATAATAAATTATAGTAGAAGCAAAACTGGAAAACCTTTTTCAGAAAAACTGGCAGCAGAATTAATTGATGCCTCGCAGGGAGCAGGCTCTTCTGTTAAGAAAAGAGAAGATACCCATAAAATGGCAGAAGCCAACAAAGCTTTTGCACATTATCGTTGGTAAAATATTTTATTTGTTATGATTATTAAAGAGAAAACAAAACGAAACAACTTTAAAAAATATATTAAAGAAGAAATAGAGAACAAATATTCCATGTTAAACTCAAATGGTCTACAAAAAGTAAGAAATATAGGTATTATGGCTCACATTGATGCCGGTAAAACTACTGTTACTGAAAGGATTTTGTATTATACTGGCAGAGTGCATAAGATGGGTGAAGTTCATGAAGGTACAGCAACTATGGATTGGATGCCTCAGGAAAGAGAAAGAGGTATCACTATAAGCTCTGCAGTTACTACATCTTTCTGGAAAGGTTATCAAATTAATACTATAGATACGCCAGGCCATGTAGACTTTACAGTTGAAGTTGAGCGTTCTCTAAGAATTTTAGATGGGGCTATTGTAGTCTTCTGTGCTGTAGGTGGGGTAGAGCCACAGACTGAGACCGTATGGCATCAAGCTGATCGATATCAGGTTCCCAGAATTGCTTTTATCAATAAGATGGACCGCACCGGTGCAGATTTTTATGGAACAATTAAGATGATTAAGGAAAAATTCTCTGCCATACCATTAGTTACACAGATACCCTGGGGAAAAGAAGGAGATTTCCAGGGCATTATTGACATCATTCAGATGAAAGCTTATTCATATACTATTGATTCTTTGGGTACCAATTATTGTGTTGAGGAGATTCCTGAGAAATATATGAAGGAAGCGGAAAAAGCACAAAAAAAGCTGTTCGATATTCTTTCTGAAGAAGATGAAAGTTTTATGGAAGACTACCTGTATAATAAAGATATTAGTGAAGAACGGATATATCAGACTATAAGAAAATTAACTATAAGAAATAAATTAGTACCAGTGTTATGCGGTTCAGCTTTGAAAAATAAGGGTATACAATTACTTTTAGATGCAGTAAATAATTATTTACCCTCACCATTAGAAGTATTGCCAATTATAGGGGAAGACCCAAAAACAGGCAAAGAGATTACTAGAAAAACAGATGTCAATGAACCACTGTCCGCTTTAGTATTTAAAGTTACCACTGATCCTTTTTTTGGGAGATTATGTTTTATAAGAGTATATTCTGGTACGATAAGTGAAGGTCATTATGTGTATAATTCTACTCAAAATATTAAAGAAAGAATAAACAGATTAGTAAAGATACATGCTGACCATAAAGAACAGGTGAAAGAGATATCCGCCGGTAACTTAGGTGCCATTATTGGTCTGAAAAAATCTGGAACCGGAGATACTCTATGTGATGAAAAAAAACCTATTATTTTAGAAAAGATTAAATTTCCCGAGCCAGTTATCTCGATTGCCATTGAACCAAAAAGCCTTGGCGATAGGGAAAAAATGGCTATTGCTTTAAATAAAATTGGGGAAGAAGACCCAACTTTTAAACATGCTTATAATAAAGACACCGGTCAGACCATAATCTCGGGTATGGGAGAACTGCATTTAGAGATTATTGTTGATAGATTATTAAGAGAATATAAGCTTGACGGAAATATTGGTGAACCACAGGTAGCCTTTAGAGAGACAGTTACTGAAAAAGCAACTGCTCGGGGTAGATTCATTAGACAGAGTGGTGGCAGAGGTCAGTATGGTGATGTAATTATTGAAGTTGAGCCATATAAAGAAGGTACCTTTGAGTTTATTGACCGAACTGTAGGGGGGAGTATTCCCAAAGAGTATATGCCAGCCGTAAAGCAAGGGATACAAGAAGCTATGCTATGTGGTGTATTGGCAAGTTATCCAGTTACTAATATAAGAGTTTCTGTAATAGATGGTTCTTTCCATTCAGTGGACTCTTCTGAATTAGCTTTTAAAATTGCTGCATCCATCGCTTTGAAAGAAGGATTAAAAAAAGCTAATCCAGTGCTATTGGAACCAATTGTGGAAATAGAGATTAGGACTCCTGAAGAGTATCTGGGCTCAATTATTAGTGACTTAAATTCTCGCAGAGCAAAAATATTAGGAATTCAGGAAAAGAGTAATATTAAGGGTAAAATAATAATAGCCCATGTTCCATTACAGGAAGTTTTTGGCTATGCTACTAATTTAAGATCGATCACCCAGGGCAGGGCTATATATGTGATGCAATTTGCTTATTATGAAATTGCCCCTGAAGATGTAATAAAAAAAATATCATGTATAATTTAAAAATATATAAACTAAAAGTTTAACTTTTAAGGAGGAAAAAAACAAAATGGCTAAAGAAAAGTTTGTCCGTACAAAGCCACATGTGAATATAGGGACTATTGGACATGTTGACCATGGTAAAACAACTCTTACCTCGGCAATTACCAGATATCTATCAGGTAAAAAACTAGCCACAGCCAAGTCCTTTGATGAGATTGACCGTGCCCCTGAGGAGAGAGACAGAGGAATTACCATCTCGGTATACCATGCTGAATATGAGACAGAAAACAGGCACTATGCCCATATTGACTGTCCCGGTCATGCTGACTATGTCAAAAACATGATTACCGGTGCAGCCCAGATGGATGGTGCAATTCTGGTAGTCTCAGCAGCCGATGGCCCTATGCCTCAGACCAGAGAACATATTCTCTTATCTCGTCAGGTAGGGGTACCCTACATTGTAGTCTTCTTGAATAAAGTTGATATGGTAGATGACCCTGAGTTGATCGACCTGGTAGAAATGGAAGTAAGAGAATTACTCAGTGAATATGATTTTCCTGGTGACGACATACCGGTTATCAAAGGCTCTGCTCTTAAGGCTATGGAAGCCGACCCAGCCAACCCGGATGACCCTGCTTTTAAACCTATTCAGGAGTTATTAGATGCGGTAGACAGCTATATTCCTACCCCGGTACGTGATATAGACAAACCCTTCCTCCTGTCTGTAGAGGATGTCTTCAGTATTACAGGTAGAGGAACAGTAGCTACCGGCAGAGTGGAACGTGGAATAATCAAAGTCGGTGATCAGGTAGAGATAGTAGGTTTGAGCGATAAACCGAAAAAGACAGTAGCAACAGGTGTAGAGATGTTCCGTAAATTACTGGACCAGGCTCAGGCCGGCGATAATGTTGGTATACTCCTTCGTGGTGTAGATAAGAAAGAGATTAGACGTGGCCAGGTTATTGCTGCCCCGGGTAGTATAACTCCACATACCAAATTTAAAGCAGAAGTCATTATTCTTACCAAAGAAGAGGGTGGAAGACATACCTCTATCTTCAGTGGTTACCGTCCCCAGTTCTATTTCAGGACTACCGACGTAACCGGTGTAGTCACTCTTCCGGAAGGTGTAGAGATGGCTATGCCCGGTGATAACCTGACTGTTACCAGTGAATTAATCACCCCCATTGCCATGGAAAAGGGTGTTCGTTTTGCTATCCGAGAGGGTGGAAGAACCATAGCTGCAGGAGTAGTTACTGAGATTCTTGGGTAAGAAATGTTCTAATTGTTGGAGGAGGTAGAAAGATTTACATGCAAAAAATAAGAATCAGACTGAGGGCTTATGATCATCGTATACTCGATAATTCGGCTCTAAAAATAATTGATGCAATTAAAAAGACCGGAGGCAAATATTCAGGTCCAATTCCTTTGCCTACCGAAATAAACAAATATTGTGTATTGAGATCACCACATGTGGATAAAAAATCTAGAGAACAATTTGAGATGAGAACACATAAAAGAATGATTGATATTATTGACCCTTCGGCAAAATCCGTTGAGGCTTTAATGCATTTAGACTTACCATCTGGTGTTGATATCGAAATAAAAACTTTAGATTAGAGTAGAATAGTAATAGTTTTAGAACATTATTTCAAGGGTAAGTTTAATAGTAATATTACAAACTTGCTTACCAATTATATAAAAATGGGCTAATCATATGTTGCAGGTTGATATTTTAAAAATATGCTCATAATAACTGAAAATTGCTTGGAGGTGTAGGTTAGTGAAAACTGGTATTTTAGGTAAAAAAATAGGGATGACCAGTATTTTTTTAGAAAATGGGGATTCGATTGGAGTTACAGTTTTATTGGCAGGACCATGTCATGTTTTAAATAAAAGAGAAAAGGAAAAAGATAAATATAGTGCTCTCCAGCTTGGTTTCATAAAAATAGATAAAAAAAATAGAATAAATAAACCCTTAGACGGTTATTTTAAAAAACAAGATGTCTTACCTTGCCAGCATATCAGAGAATTTAAATTTGATGATATAGAGAAGTATGAAGTAGGAAATGAAATAAAAGTAGATATATTTAAAGAAGGCGAAAAGGTTAATGTAATAGGAGTTAGTAAAGGAAAAGGGTTTGCTGGCACCATAAAAAGACATAACTTTTCACGGGAACCCAAAACTCATGGTCAAAAGGATAAGTACCGATCTCCTGGTTCTATTGGTGCTGTAGATGCAGCAAGGGTTTTTAAAGGAAAAAAATTACCTGGAAGGATGGGTAATGAGACCGTAAAAGTTAGAAATATCGAGGTTGTTAAGGTTGATCTGGATCGGAATTTAATTTTATTAAAAGGTGCTATTCCGGGTCCCAATAATGCCCTTGTAGCGATTGAAAAGGTTTCCTAGTTACTAAAGTCATATTCTAGACAGGAAGGAGAATAGCGCTATGGTGGAAGTGAATGTGCATGCCATAGATGGTAAAAAAATAGGTGAAATAGAATTAAATAATGATTTGTTTGATGCCAAAATAAATAAACATGTTGTACATCAGATTGTTAAAAGGTATCTTGCAGGAAAAAGAAGGGGTACAGCATCTACAAAAAACAGGAGTGAGGTCAGTGGCGGTGGGAAGAAACCCTGGAAACAAAAAGGCACTGGCAGAGCAAGAGCAGGCTCAATACGCTCACCACTTTGGGTTGGCGGTGGGGTTATTTTTGGACCCGAAAATAGAGATTACAGCTATCCTATACCTAAAAAGATGCGTATGGTTGCCTTAAAATCGATTTTATCAGATAAAGCAAAAAATAATAATATTATTGTTCTGGATAATTTAGAACTCAAAGAGGGCAAAACTAAAGAAATTATTAACATTTTTAATAATTTGAATTTAGATGGCAATAAAGTGCTCATTGTAATAGATAAAGAAGATGATTTAATAAAGAGAGCTGTTAGTAATTTGGAAGGAGCAATGGTTATTACAGCTAACAAAATAAATGCTTATGAACTTATCAATTATAAAAAAATTATAGTTACTAAAGACGCTTTAAAAGTTATTGAGGAGGTATTTCAATGAGAGGCTCTACTAAAATGATTTTAATACAGCCCATAATATCTGAAAAAAGTGTTAAAGAAAAAGAGCATAATAAATATTCATTTAAAGTATATTTAAATACCAATAAATCAGAAATAAAAAAAGCCATTGAAGAAAAATTTAAAATAAAAGTAGAGAAAGTAAATACTGTTAATATGCCTGGAAAAACTAGAAAAATGGGAAAACATATTGGAAAAACATCTCAATGGAAAAAGGCAATAATTACTGTTAAAGAAGGACAATCAATCAAAGAATTGGATAATATCTAATTATCTAATTAGATGTTCAATTAAAAAGGAAGGTGTAGATAAAAGTGGTTGATATAAAAAAGTATAAACCGACCTCAGCTGGTAGAAGATTTATGACTATATCCACCTTTGAAGATATTACGCGAAGCAAGCCAGAAAAAGGATTAACCAAGGGTAAGAGCAAAAAAGCTGGTAGGAATAATGCTGGCAGTATAATGGTGAGAAGAAGGGGTGGAGGAGCCAAAAGAAAATATAGAGCAATAGATTTTAATAGAGGAAAAGACGGAATCCCTGCTAAAGTAGCAGAAATAGAATATGACCCCAATAGATCTGCCAGAATCGCTTTGCTCCACTATTTGGATGGAGAAAAAAGATATATTGTCTGCCCTGACAATTTAAAGGTAGGAGATACAGTGGTAGCCGGAGCTGGTGCCGAGATTCGTGTGGGGAATACAAAAGCACTGAAGGATATCCCTGAAGGTACTTTTATACATAATATTGAAATGAAAAAAGGACAAGGAGCTGTTTTAGCAAGATCTGCCGGTGCCAGTGCTCAGATTTTAGCCAAAGAAGGAAAATATGCTCATGTAAAATTACCTTCTGGTGAAGTTAGACTAATAGGAATAAATTGCTTTGCTACAATAGGTCAAGTGGGTAATTTAAACCATGCCAATATTAATCTGGGCAAAGCTGGTAAAAATAGATGGAAAGGTCGCAGACCAAAAGTAAGAGGAGTTGCCATGAACCCTGTTGACCATCCTTTGGGTGGTGGTGAAGGAAAAAGTGCCGGCGGAAGGCATCCCTCTTCACCCAGCGGCTTACTGGCCAAGGGCTTTCGAACTCGTAAAAAACAGAAAGATACTGATAGATTTATTATAAAAAGAAGGACAAATTAACTTAAGGGGGATAATTGAGAGATGTCGAGATCTATTAAAAAAGGTCCCTATATTGATGAAAAACTGTTAAAAAAAATTAGAGACCTGAATAGAAAAAGAAAAAAGGAACCTATTAAAACATGGTCAAGAGATTCAACTATTTTCCCTTTAATGGTTGGACATACTATTGCAGTCCATGATGGGAAAAAACATGTACCTATCTATATAACTGAAAATATGGTAGGGCATAAATTAGGTGAATTTGCCCCTACTAGAAGGTTTAAGGGACATGGTGCTCATACAGAAAGATCTACTGCAATAAGATAGAAATTTGTTTTATAAAGGTATAGAGAAGAGGAGGAGTATTATGGGTGTAAAATCGGTAGGAAGATATCTCCCAATATCACCCAGAAAATGTCGCCGTACGATTGAATTAATTAAAGGAAAAAATGCTGGTATGGCATTATTAATTTTACAATTTTCACCAAATAGGTCATCAAAAATGATTTATAAAGTGCTTAAATCGGCCATTGCTAATGCTGAAAATAATCATGATAAGAATATCGATGAACTTTATGTTTATAGAGCATTTGTTGATGAAGGACCTACTATGAAAAGATTCAGGCCACGGGCAATGGGGCGGGCTGGTAGAATTAATAAAAGAACAAGCCATATCACGATTGAAGTTGAAGAGAAAGGGGTTGAAGTTTAATTGGGACAAAAAGTTCACCCAAAAGGCTTACGTCTGGATATAGTAAAAGATTGGGACATTAAGTGGTTTAGCCAAAAAAAATATAGTCAACATGTTTATGAAGATTATAAAATTAGAAAATATATAAAAGATAATCTGGCACATGCTGGAGTTTCTGTTGTTAATATTGAAAGAATAGCAAATAGAATAAGAATAACAATAAATTGTGCTCGTCCAGGAATTATCATTGGTAGAAAAGGTATCGAAGTTAATAAACTAAAGGACAATTTAGCAAAAATGGTAGAAGGTGAATTGCAAATAAATATAAAAGAGGTTAAAGTGCCGGAGATTGATGCACAATTAGTTGCTGAAGATATAGCAAATCAAATATTACGCAGATCTGCAGCAAGGAGAATTATGAAACAGACTGCTGCAAGGGCTATCAAGATGAAGGCAGAAGGTATAAAAATAATGATTTCTGGGAGAATTGGTGGTGCAGAAATTGCCCGGACAGAGTGGCATATGGAGGGAAGATTACCACTTCATACCTTGAGGGCAGATATTGATTATGGATTTGCTGAAGCAAATACAACCTATGGGAAAATAGGTATCAAGGTATGGATATTTAAAGGAGAGGTTCTACCAAAAAGTACCGGTGCTGAAATTATTACTGAAAAAACTGAATATAGTATTGAGGAAAAGCCTGCACCGGCCTCAGCAGGTGAATCTCAAAATAAAGGTGAACTGATGGAGGACAAAAATGCTTCAGCCGACTAGAACAAAATATAGAAAGATACATCGCGGTAAGATGAAAGGAAAGGCTCAGAAAGGAAACCTGATTTCCTTTGGGGAATACGGATTGCAAGCATTACAGACTACCTGGCTTACTTCTGCTCAGATTGAAGCTGCAAGAATCGCCATAACGCATGCCATTAAAAGAGGAGGAAAAGTCTGGATTAGAATATTTCCTCATAAATCTGTTACTAAAAAACCTGCTGAAACGAGAATGGGTAAAGGGAAAGGCTCACCAGAATTTTGGGTAGCGGTAGTAAAGCCTGGCACTGTTTTGTTTGAGTTAGGTGGAGTTGAAGAAGAATTAGCAAGAGAAGCAATGAGATTAGCTTCACATAAATTACCAATTAAAACTAGATTTGCCAAGCGAGAAGAACAGGTGGTGGGATAAATGAAAGCAATTGAATTAAGAGATTTGTCAAAGGAAGAATTAGAAAAAAAGTTGGTTGATTTAAAAGATGAGTTATTTAGCCTGCGCTTTCAATCAGTTACCGGACAATTAAGTAATTATATGAAAATAAAAGAAGTTAAACACAATATTGCCAGAGTTAAAACTATTTTAAGAGAGAATTACTTAAAAGACAGGACTAAGATTATTTCCTAAAAATTTGAAAATATTATGATAAGGTGATGTTTAATGGTTATTTCGACTGAAGGTAAAAGTATAATAGGCGTTGTAGTGAGCAATGCAATGGATAAATCTGTTGTTATTGAGGTGACCAGTCTAGTTTCTCATAAACTTTATAAAAAGAGAATTAGAAGAAGTTCCAGATTTATGGCACATGATGAAAAGAACATTTGTGAAGTAGGAGATAAGGTTAGAATAGTTTCTACCAGGCCATTAAGTAAAAGAAAGAGATGGGAAGTGGCAGAAATTATTCAAAAGAGAAAATAATTATATTAACATGATTTATAAGGGAGTGTGGCAAAAGTGATACAAATGCAGACAAGACTTGTGGTAGCAGATAATTCTGGTGCAAAAAAAATTCAATGTATAAAGGTTTTAGGAGGGTCAAAAAAAAGATATGCCCGAATTGGTGAAATCATTGTGGCTTCAGTTAAAGAAGCAAATGTCGGGGGTGCTGCAAAAAAGGGAGAAATAGTGAAGGCTGTTATAGTTAGAACAAAGAAGGAAATACGCCGTGTTGACGGTTCATATATTAGATTTGATGATAATGCTGCTGTTGTTATTAATAACCAGAATGAACCAATTGGAACTAGGATATTTGGGCCAGTAGCAAAAGAATTAAAAGAAAAAAAATTTATGAAAATTATTTCCCTGGCTCCTGAAGTTTTGTAGCAGATTAGAAAGGAGAATAATGATGGCAAAAGGGAAAACTAAAATAATAAAGAAAAAGGATAATGTCCTGATTATCTGTGGTGAAGATAAAGGGAAAAAAGGGAAAATTATTGAAATATTTCCAAAAAAAGATAGAGTACTCATTGAAGGAATTAACTTATTGAAAAAGCATATGAAGCCTACCCAAAAGTCGCCACAGGGTGGAATTATTAGACAGGAAGGCCCTATTCATATTTCTAACATTCGTTTAGTATGCAATAAATGTAATAAGCCGACTATCACTAAACAAGGAATGACAAAAGAAGGGAAAAAAGTAAGGGTTTGTAAAAAGTGTGGAGAAATAATTGATAAGGTCTAGGAGGGTAAATAAGTGGTGCTTAGAATAAAGGAAAAATATGAGCAAGAAGTTATTCCGGCAATGATAAAGAAGTTTAATTATAAAAATAAAATGGCAGTACCAAAAATTGAAAAAATTGTTCTTAATATGGGAATTGGTAGGGCAAGAGAAGATTCAAAGATTATAGAAGAGGCAACAGATGTTATTTCAACTATTACCGGTCAAAGGCCAATAATTACAAAATCAAGAAAATCGATATCTAACTTTTCTATTAGAAAAGGAATGCCGGTAGGGTGTAAGGTTACTTTACGAAGTAGTAAAATGTATGAATTTTTAGACCGCCTTATCAATGTTGCTCTGGCCAGGATTCGTGATTTTCAAGGTACTTCCCCTAAATCTTTCGATGGCAGGGGGAGTTATACTTTAGGTATCAAAGAACAATTAGTATTTCCAGAAATGGATTTTGATAAGGTTAAAACAACTCTTGGTATGAATATTACCATTGTAACCAATGCCAAGACAGACGAGGAAGCCAAAGAGTTGTTGTCTTTTATAGGCATGCCTTTTCAAAAAGAGGAATAAGTAAGAAAGAAGGAATAAGATGTGGCGAAGAAAGCTTTAGTAGTTAAAGCACGTAGAGAACAAAAATACAAGGTAAGAGAATACAACCGTTGTAACATTTGCGGCAGGCCAAGAGGTTTTCTAAGAAAATTTGGAATTTGTCGTATTTGCTTTAGAAAAATGGCATTAAATGGAGAATTACCTGGTATAAAAAAATCGAGTTGGTAAATAAAAAATTAAAATAGCTTTAACAAGAAAAAAATAGAATTTATCAGTTTGATAGCTAGAAAGGAGGAAAAGTCATGGGCTTAGTAACGGATCCTATTGCGGACATGATTACCAGAATTAGAAATGCTAATAGAGTTAAAAAAGAAAAATTAGAGATCCCTTCTTCAAAGATTAAATTAGAAATTGCTAGAATACTAAAAGAAGAAGGCTATATTCTGGATTACTATTATAAAGAGGATAATAAACAGGGTGTTATTATCATAGTATTGAAATATTCAGGTAAACAAAGAACCATTACCAATTTAAAAAGAATCAGTAAGCCTGGTTTAAGGGTTTATGTGAATAAATCAGATATTCCTGAAGTTTTAGGAGGACTGGGAGTTAGCATCCTCTCCACATCAAAGGGAATCATGACTGGCAAGGAGGCTAAAAAAAGGCATTTTGGAGGAGAGGTCCTGTGCTATATCTGGTAGAAGCACTTAATTTATCGAATAAGGCTTTTACCATAAAAGATTTTAATACGCTTTGCAAATTTTAAATTAACTAAACTAGATTTTCATTTAAGCATTTAAGGAGGATTATATGTCAAGAATTGGTAAATTACCTATAGTAATACCTGAAGGTGTATTGGTTGAAATTGACAACAGAACAATAAAAGTAAAAAAAGACAATCATGAATTAACACATCAATTACCTCCTGGCATAAAAATAAAAATTGAGGAACAAAGAATAATAATAGATCGGTTAAATAATATGAGGCTATATCGTTCTCTCCATGGACTTACCAGAAGCCTGATCTTTAACATGGTCAAAGGTGTGAGCGAGGGATTTGAGAAGGTCTTGGAGATAAACGGAGTGGGATATAGAGCAGACTTGAAAGGAAAAGATCTGGAGTTAAATTTAGGATTTTCACATCCTATCAAGATAGAAGCACCTGAAGGAATTGAATTTATTGTTGAAAAGCAGAAAACAATCAAAGTAAAGGGTGCTGACAAACAATTAGTTGGCAAAATTGCTTCTGAGATTAGAAGTCTAAAAAAACCCGAACCTTATAAAGGTAAGGGTATTAAATATATTGATGAATATATACGAAGAAAAGTTGGAAAGGCTGGAGCCGCTGTTGGCGGTAAATAGTAGTTAGCACTAAATTGGCGAAAAGACAGAAAAGGGGTGCATATTGTAATGCAAAATAAGAATAGAGATGCTCGATTAAGAAGAAAAAAGAGTATTAGAAAAAATATATATGGCACATCTGAAAAACCTAGAGTATCAGTTTTTCGCAGTGCTAAACATATATATGCCCAAGCCATTGATGATGAAACAGGAACAACGATTGTTTCAATATCTAATTTGGAATCTGAGGTAAAAAAAGAAGTTAGTTATGGCGGAAATATTAAATCAGCCGAGATAACAGGTAAAATATTTAATAATCGGCTTAAGGAAAAAGGAATTAAAAATATTGTATTTGATCGAAATGGTTATCTATTCCATGGCAGAGTAAAAGCACTGGCAGATCAAATTAAACTTTAACTCAAAAATGGAACAATTCTTTTGATTTCATTATAGAGGAATTATTTTCCATATGATTTGAGAATCAAATTAAAGTGGTTTAAAATGGATATCTCTATCATATGGTAATACTCTGTTATAAAAAATATTTTTTTAAAATTGATTGCGAGAGGAGATGAGTTTGTGCAAAGGGTAAGTGCTGAAGAACAAGAGCTTAAAGAAAGCGTTATATTTGTAAACAGGGTTAGCAAGGTAGTAAAAGGTGGAAGAAGATTTAGTTTTAGCGCAATGGTTACGGTTGGTGATGGAAAAGACAATGTTGGTATTGGTTATGGAAAAGCAAAAGATGTAGCAGATGCTATTAGAAAGGCTGTTACCAGAGCTAAAGATGATATACATAAAATAAAAATAAAAAATAATACAATACCTCATACTGTTATTGGAGTTCATGGCGGTGCAAAAGTAATTTTACGGCCAGCCTCTCCTGGAACTGGTGTTATTGCTGGAGGACCAGTTAGGGCAATAATTGAGGTTTCAGGAATACAGGATATTCTTACTAAATCTTTGGGAAGTAATAATAAGCTAAATGTTGTCAAAGCTACCATGAAAGCTTTATTAAGTTTAAGAAGTGCCAGAGAAATAGCTAAATTAAGAGGAATTCCGGTAGAAAAAATATTTTAATTTTTACTAAGGGGAGATTTGCAATGGAAATAAATAATTTGAAGCCCAGCTCAGGTTCCCTAAAATCAAAAAAAAGGGTGGGAAGAGGAGATTCATCAGGTCACGGTAATACCGCTGGCAGAGGAACAAAGGGTCAGAGAAGTCGTTCAGGTTCAAAAATAGGTGCCTATTTTGAAGGCGGACAGATGCCATTAAGCAGAAGAGTACCAAAACGTGGCTTTCGTAGTGTTTTTCGTAAGAGATATGCAATTATTAATGTGGAACAGTTAAATAGATTTAATGATGGAGAGACCATTACCCCTGAAAGATTAATTGAGGATGGAATGATAAAAAAAATTATGAATGGTCTCAAAATCTTAAGCAAAGGCGAAATAAATAAAAAAATCAATGTTAAAGCCCATAAATTTAGTAAAGAAGCAATAAATAAGATAGAATCTGCAGGCGGAAAGGTTGAGGTGATATAAGTGCTGGAACAGCTTCGAAGTATATTTAAAATTCCAGATTTAAAAAACCGCTTATTATTTACTATGGCAATGTTGATAGTAGTAAGACTGGGTAGCCATATACCATTACCCGGAATTGACAAACAGGCATTGGCAAATCTATTTGCTCAGGGTGGTATACTTGGTTTCTTTGATCTTTTTGCTGGTGGTGCCTTAAGCAGATTTTCCTTATTTGCTCTTGGAATTATGCCTTATATTAACGCTTCTATTATAATGTCTTTATTGCAATCAGTGGTACCTTTATTTGAACAATGGGCTAAAGAAGGAGAAGAAGGCAGAAACAAAATCAATAGTCTTACCAGATATGGTACACTTGTATTGGGCTTGATACAAGCTGTAGGTATTAGCGCTTGGTTAGAAAGCCTGCAGGTTCTTATTATCAGCGGACTCATGTTTAGAATATTATTAACAGTAAGTCTGACTGCTGGCACCTGTTTTTTGATGTGGCTGGGTGAGCAAATAAGTGATTATGGAATTGGTAATGGGATTTCAATTATAATATTTACCGGCATAGTTGCCAGAATCCCAACAGAAATCATTCAAACCTGGAGTTTGGTTAAAGTAGGAGAAGTTGGCTTTATTTCTATTATTGCATTATTAGCGGTAATTATATTAGTTATTGCCGGTGTAGTTGCTATACAGCAAGGACAAAGACGTATACCAGTTCAGTATGCCAAAAGAGTTATCGGCAGGAAATTATACGGGGGACAGGGAACACATATTCCTTTACGAGTCAATCAAGCAGGGGTTATCCCGATTATTTTTGCTTCAGCTATCTTAATATTCCCTGGAACCCTGGCTCAATTTTTTCAGGGTTCTACATTTATGCAAAAAATAGCCCAGGCTCTTTCGCCTGGAACAACGTTGTACTTGACCCTATATGCCATATTAATTATTGTATTTACTTTCTTTTACACCGCGATTACCTTTAATCCACAAAATCTCTCTGACAATATTAAAAAATATGGGGGATTTATCCCGGGGAGAAGGCCAGGTAAAGCTACTGCAATGTATATTGACAATATAATGACCCGGATAACTTTAAGTGGCGCAATATTTTTAGCCATCATTGCAATCTTGCCAAATATACTAATAGAGATTACAGGTATTACCACTATCTATTTTGGTGGCACCTCAGTTATTATTATGGTCGGTGTTGCTCTTGAAACAGTTGAACAGATTGAATCTCATATGTTGATGAGACATTACGAAGGATTTATAAAATAATAATTTATAATTGTAAAATAAGTTAAATAAGGAATGATAGATGATAATCATTTTATTGGGTCCTCCTGGGGCAGGGAAAGGGACTATTGCTGATAAGATTAACAGTCTTGTTCCAATTCCGGTAATTGCTACGGGTGATATTTTAAGAAAAGCTATTGAATCAGGTTCTGATTTAGGAGAAAAAGCTAAAAGTTATGTTGTATCGGGCAAATTAGTACCTGATGAATATATTATAAAAATTGTAGAGGACAGAATTACGGAGTCTGATTGTGAAAAAGGTTTCATTTTTGATGGTTTTCCAAGGACAATCAATCAGGCTAAGGCACTTGATCTGGTTTTTAAAAGATTAAATAAAGACATTGACCAGGTTTTTTACTTTGATATTTCTTATGAAACAATTATTAATCGTTTATCAGCAAGAAGAGTTTGTACCAGGTGTGGAGCGATATATAATCTTAAATATGACCCTCCTGAAAAGGCTGACCTTTGCAATAAATGTGGCGGAAAATTGATTCAAAGAGTAGATGACCAGGAGGAAACCATAAAAAAGAGAATAGATGTTTATAATGAAGAAACATCACCCTTGATTAGTTATTATGAAAAAATGAATATTTTAACTAAAATCAATGCTGACCAGGATTTAGAAGATAGATTTAAAATTCTATGGAATAGATTAACAGAAATAGGTGTCATTAAAAATAGCAAATTATGGTAATTATAAAGACAGATAAAGAAATTCAAAAAATTAAGAAAAGTTGCCAGCTCACTGCAAATACTTTAAAATATATTGCTGATAAAATAAAGCCAGGTTTAAAAACTATACAATTAGACCTGGCAGCAGAGGCATTTATTAGGAAATATGGAGGGATACCATCTTTTAAAGGGTATGGACCGAAAGGAGATGAATTTCCGGCATCGGCATGTATTTCCATAAATGATGAAATAGTACATGGTATACCAGGAAATAGAGTTCTAAAAGAAGGTGATATCGTTAGTATTGATATTGGTACCAATCTTGATGGATACTTTGGTGATATGGCAGCGACATTTGGGGTAGGCAGAATAGATGATAAAGCAAAAAAACTAATTCATACAACAAGAGAATGTTTGTTGGCAGGAATAAAAAAGGCAATAGCGGGTAATTATATTGGAGATATATCATATGCAATTCAGTCACTTGCCGAAAAAAATAATTTTTCTGTGGTCAGGGAATATGTAGGTCATGGCGTTGGATTAATGGTTCATGAAGACCCCCAAATCCCTAATTATGGGAAACCAGGAACGGGATTAAAATTAGAAAAAGGGATGGTTATCGCCATTGAGCCCATGTTAAATCAAGGAGATTGCAGAACAGTTAGCAGTAGCGATAGATGGACGGTAAAGACTTTTGATGGTAGCTTATCTGCACACTTTGAACATACTATCGCTATTTATGAAGAAGGAAATGAAATATTGACAATTTGGGATTAAGTAATAATTTTATTAAAATTATTTTATCTATTAATAGGAGAAGAAAATGGGCAAGGAAAAATATGTAGAAATGAAAGGAAGAGTAACTCAAGCTTTACCCAATACTTATTTTAAAGTTGAGTTAGAGAATGGATGTGAAATATTAGCCCATATATCCGGGAAAATCAGGATGAATTTTATTCGTATATTGCCTGGAGATAGAGTGAAAGTGGAAATATCTCCATATGACTTGAGTCGAGGAAGAATTGTTTACCGGTTATAGGGTTAATTAGGTATGTAAATAAATATTTTATAGTTTTTATTACTGCATACATAATATTTATTAATAATCATTTATTTCTTTAACCTAATCTTTATTAACCATATATAGAAATAAGTCCTTAAAGTAAAGGTCACCATTGTAGAAAGGTGGAAACAAAATGAAAGTCAGAACTTCAGTAAAAAAGATATGTGAGAAATGTAAGTTAATTCGAAGAAATGGAAAAATAATGGTAATATGCGATAATCCCAAACATAAACAAAAACAAGGAAAATAATTTAGGAAGGAGCAAATCCTCATGGCTAGAATTAGTGGTGTTGATTTACCAAGAAATAGAAATATTGAAACTGCTTTAACCTATATCTATGGTATTGGTTTTACCTTATCTCATAAAATACTAACCGAGGCAGGGATAGATAAACAGACTAAGGTTAAAGATTTAAAAGATGATGAAATTGCAAAAATTAGAGATATTATTAGTAAAAATTATAAAGTTGAAGGAGAACTCCGAAGTCAACAGGCTATTGATATTAAACGGTTAATGGAAATAGGTTCTTACCGCGGTTTAAGACATAAAAAAGGATTACCTGTAAGAGGTCAGAGGACAAATACTAATGCAAGAACCAGGAAAGGTCCTCGGAAAACTATAGGTGTCAAAAGAGGTAGAAAATAATTATATAAAAAATATTTATGAACTCTTAATAAAATGAAAGGAGAGCCAAATTGGCTGCACAAAAGCAAAGCAAAAAGGTTCGCAAGAAAAGAATAAAGAAAAATATTTTAAAGGGCATTGTACATATACAATCTACTTTTAATAATACTGTTGTCAGCATTTCTGATATGGAAGGAAATGTAATTTCCTGGGCTAGTGCAGGATCAATTGGAAATAAGGGAAGCAAGAAAAGCACATCTTTCGCTGCACAAAGGACAGCAGAAGAAGCAGGTAAAAAAGCAATGGATCAGGGTATGAAAGAAATAGATGTTTATGTTAAAGGTCCTGGTTCTGGCAGGGAGACTGCTATACGTTCACTTCAAGCTATTGGATTTAAAATCAATTCAATAAGAGATGTTACCCCAATTCCGCACAATGGTTGCAGACCACCTAAGCAGAGAAGGGTTTAAAATAACTTCTCTTAAGAATATTTTAATAATAATTTTTTATAGATAATAACTTTAAATACAGCTAAGCAAATCTAAGGAGGTATCTATGGCTAGATACAAAGGCCCTGTATGTCGTATTTGTCGCAGACAGGGTACAAAGATATTTTTAAAGGGAGAGCGCTGTTACACAGATAAATGTTCTTTTGAAAGAAGACCTTCCGTACCCGGGAAATCTGCTCATGCCAAAAGAGTAAAGAAGCTTACCAATTATGGAATACAATTGAGAGAAAAACAGAAAATGAAGAATATGTATGGCTTAATGGAGAGGCAATTTAGTAATTTATTCAAGAAGGCGGAGCAGAAGCATGGTGTTACAGGTGATAACTTCCTTCAGTTTTTAGAAAGAAGATTAGATAATGTTGTTTTTCGTTTGGGTTTTACCAGTTCTCGAGCAAAAGCAAGGCAAATTGTGAGACATTCTCATATCTTAGTCAATAGGAAGAAGGTTAATATACCTTCCTATATGGTGGAAGTTGGCGATGTGATTGAAGTAAAAGAGAAAAGTCAGTCAATTTCTGAATTCAAAGAATTACAACAGGGAGATATTGATAAAAATGTCCCTTCCTGGTTAGAGGTAGATTTTACAAAATTAACTGGTACTGTTTTGAGTCTTCCCACCAGAGAGGATATTGATCTGCCTATTGATGAGAAATTAGTTGTTGAGTACTACTCTAGATAATTTAATTTACATAAAGCGCTAATTTTTTTGGAAGGAGAGGTTGTCAGTTGTTAGATATAAATGATATTAAAATAAAAGTTGAAAATTTAACCGATAGTTATGGCAAATTCATAATTGAACCTTTAGACAGAGGGTATGGAACTACCTTAGGAAATTCCTTAAGGAGAGTATTATTATCTTCTCTTCCTGGCGCTAGTGCTACTGCTATAAGGTTTGAGGGTGTTGTACATGAATTTTCCACTTTACAGGGTGTCAAAGAAGATGTAAATGAAATTATATTAAATGTAAAAGAAATTGTTTTTAAGATGTATGGAAGCAAGCAAGAAAACCTTCGTTTGAAGGCAAGTGGAAAAAAAGTTGTTACTGCAGGCGATATAACACCTAATATTAATGTAGAAATACTGAATCCAGAACACAAAATCGCAACATTAAGCAATGATGGCAAATTAGATATAGAGATAGTGATTGAAGAGGGTACCGGATATGTTACAGCACCAGAAAATAAGAAGAAAGATCAAACTATCAATTTTATTAATATTGATTCCTTGTTTTCTCCGGTAATTAAGGTATCCTTCAATGTTGATAAGGCCAGCTCAGCTCAATTTGTAAATTGTGAAAAATTAGTTTTGGATATCTATACCAATAAAAGCATTTTGCCTGATGAAGCATTGAGTAAATCAGCAAATATATTGATTAAATATTTAAAAGTAATCAATAAATTTTCTCCAGAAGATATTGACTCAGAAGTGGAGCAGCTTACTGAAGAAGAAAATGAAAGTATTGAACAAAAGAAATTATTTGAAAAGACCATTGAAGAATTAGATTTGTCGGTTAGATCCTACAATTGCTTAAAAAAGTCTAATATTAATACTTTTGGTGATATCATTAATAAGACTGAAGAAGAAATAATGTCGATTAAGAATTTGGGGAAGAAATCTTTTGAAGAAATTCAAGAAAAAGTAAAAGAGTTTGGATACAATTTAAAGGATTCAGATTAAAAGGAGATGGTCTAATGAGACACAGAATTTTAAAAAGAAAATTGAACGTAGATACCAGTCATCGAAAGGCACTATTATCAAATTTAGCCATTTCTATGATTAACAATCGAAAGGTTAATACAACTCTTCCTAAAGCAAAGGAGTTACAGAGATATGTTGAAAAGATGGTTACTATAGCAAAAGAAGATAATTTTCAAGCTAGAAGAGAGGTATTTAAAATAATACAAAATAAACAGGCTTTAAAATTACTTTTTGAAGAAATTAGTCCTCAATATAAAGAAAGAAATGGTGGTTACACCAGGATAATAAAAGCTGGTTTTAGAAAAGGGGACTCTTCCCCAATGGCTATTATCGAGTTTGTTAAATAAATATCTACAAAAAAGTATTAAGGTTAAATTGTTGGGATATAAGAATATATGCTGGCATTTAACCTTTTTAATTTTATAAATTAAGATACTCTTAACTATTAACTAGAGGGAAAAAGATATAATTGATAGAATTTAAGAATGTCACCCATTTTTATAATACAGAACAAAATGAAAAAATTGCCTCATTATCAGGAATTAATCTCAAAATACACAAAGGAGATTTTGTTGCTATTATCGGAGCAAATGGTTCTGGAAAGTCAACCTTAGTAAAACACATTAATGGTCTATTATTACCCAGCAAAGGAGAGGTATTGGTAGAAAATCTCAACACCAGAGATATGGAGGAAGTTTGGAATATCAGAAAACAGGTCGGTATGGTATTTCAGAATCCAGATAATCAATTGATTGCTACAACTGTTGAAGATGATATTGCTTTCGGATTGGAAAATATAGGAATAAAAGCAAAGGAAATGGGTGAAAGAGTTGACTGGGCTTTGAATATAGTTGGATTGAATGGACTCAGGAACAGTGAACCACATCTATTATCTGGCGGGCAGAAACAAAGGGTAGTAATTGCAGGTGCACTTGCAATGAATACCTCCTATTTAATTTTAGATGAACCAACTTCAATGCTTGATCCAAAAGGAAGAAAAAATATTTTAGAAATAGTTAAAGATTTAAATAAAAAAGAGAGTATTACCATTGTCTATATTACCCAATTCATGTCAGAAGCAGCTCAGTTTGACAAGATCTTTGTTTTAGACAAAGGTAGAATTGTTTTAGAAGATTCTCCTAAAAAGGTTTTTGATAAAGCAGAGCAGCTTTTGGGCTTAAGCTTAGAAGTGCCGCAGATTACAAGATTAGCCAGAGAGCTTGTTAAAAGCGGGCTCGATATTCCTGGTAACATATTAAATGAAGATGAGATGGTTAAATATTTATGTTTATACATCTGAAAGATGTTTCATATACCTATAATCTAAATATGCCTTTTGAGACTGTAGCTTTAAAGGGTATAAATTTAAAAGTCAACAGGGGTGAATTTATAGGTATTATAGGCCATACAGGGTGTGGCAAGACCACATTACTGCAATTATTAAATGGTTTAATAGAACCTACAAAGGGGCAAATATTTATTGAAAATATAGATATCCACAAGAATAAAAAAAAATTAAAAGAAATAAGAAAAAAAATAGGATTGTCCTTTCAGTATCCTGAAAATCAATTTTTTGAAGAAAACATATTTAAAGAGATTGCTTTTGGCCCTAAGAATATGGGTGTTGCTGAAGAGCAGTTAGTACAAAGTGTAAAAAAATCATTACAAATGGTGGATATGGATTACCAGAGTTTTAAAGATAGGTCTCCTTTTAGCCTTAGCGGAGGCGAAATGCGCAGGGTTGCTATTGCCAGTATTCTGGCTATTGATCCTGAAGTAATTATTTTAGATGAGCCAACTGCCAGTTTAGATCCACAAAGTTGTTCTAAATTATTGTCTGTAATTGTTGACCTTTATCAAAAATACCATAAGACTATTATTATGGTTTCACATAATATGGAAATCATGGCTAAATTAGCCAGAAGGATTATTGTAATGGAAAAAGGGGAAATTATAATGGATGATACACCCAGAAATATTTTTCAAAAATCCATAGACAGGTTAGAAGATATTGGGCTTTCCTTGCCGCAGGTAACTTATACCATGTATAAACTGAAAAAGATTGGTAAACCGGTCAGTTCCGGTATTTTAACAGTGGAAGAGGCAAAAGAAGAGATATTAAAATTGGTAAATGAGAATAAAAAATGATGTTTTTTAGAAATATTACTATCGGTCAATATATTTACCGAGATTCTATCATACATAAATTAGATCCCAGAGTCAAAATTATAACAGTTATCTTGATAATTACTACAATATTTTTGGTAAATTCCTGGACTGGCTTCTTTATTATAGGTTTCTACCTATTTATAAATATATCGCTAGCAAAAGTACATCCAAAATTTGTATTAAAAGGAATAAAACCTTTACTATTTATTATATCTTTTACTCTGTTAATTCATTTTTTCACTACACCTGGTGATATTATATATAGAATTTGGATATTAAATATTACTCGAGAAGGAATTCATCGCGGACTATTTATCTCTGTAAGATTATTTTATTTAATTTTGTCTACATCCTGGCTAACCCTGACTACTTCACCAATCGCCCTTACCGATGGAATTGAAAAGTTATTATCTTTTTTAAAAATTATTAGAGTTCCAGCCCATGAAATTGCCATGATGATGACTATTGCTCTGCGCTTTATACCAACTTTGATGGAAGAAACTGAAAAAATTATTAAAGCTCAAATTGCCAGAGGGGCTGATTTTGAAAGTGGTAATCTGGTTAAACGCATTCAGAATTTTTTACCTATTATCATTCCTCTCTTTATCAATGCTTTTCATAGAGCCGATGACTTAGCAATAGCAATGGAAGCAAGATGTTATCGCGGTGGAGAGGGTAGGACCCATTATCGCCAATTGTCAATTAACAGTATTGACCATGTTTTTATAATTATTACTTTATTTATTCTCATAGTGTCTTATTTGTGGGTTGTTTAGAAAATGGGTATATTAAAAAATATAAAACTTACTATATCCTACGATGGTACAGATTATGCGGGATGGCAAAGACAAGCAAATAATAAAACTATACAGGGTATATTAGAAGACACTTTAAAAAAAATTACCGATGAAAAAGGATTAAAACTATATGGTTCTGGACGGACAGATGCCGGTGTTCACGCCATCGGACAAGTAGCAAATTTTAAGACTACAGCTGATATCCCTGTTGATAAATGGGCTATCATTTTAAACAATTTTTTACCATCAGATATTAGAATAAAATTTGCTAAAGAAGTATCTGATGAATTTCATTCTCGTTATGATGCCAGAAGCAGAATATATAGATATTATATTATTAATAAAGTCAGAAAATCTCAAATATTCAAAGCTAAAGATCTTTTTTTAAGTAGATATTGTTTTTTCTATAATTATCCCT
Organism: Atribacterota bacterium; assembly: GCA_028696495.1. Classification (GTDB taxonomy): domain Bacteria; phylum Atribacterota; class Phoenicimicrobiia; order Phoenicimicrobiales; family Stramentimicrobiaceae; genus Stramentimicrobium. The sequence goes on along the minus strand of JAQVGY010000001.1, from coordinate 11,252 downwards.
TAGAAATTGAAAAAATGGAAGAGACTGCAAAATATTTACTTGGCACTCACGATTTTAGTGCCCTTAGTTGCCTTAATCAGAGAAGTGGTAAATTGCCTGATAATAAAATTAGAAATATCAAAAAAATAAGTATAACAAAAAAAGAACCTTTGATAATCTTTTCTATTGAAGCAAATGCCTTTTTATATAAAATGGTCAGGAAGATAATAGGCACATTGTTAGATTTTTCCATTAAGCAATATGAGCCAGAAAGTATTCTGGAAATATTAAAAAACAAAAATAATCAAAAATCAGGAAAAGTTATTCCACCCAATGGATTGTATCTGATGAAAGTAAGGTATCAATAAAGAGTAAATCTTTATTTTACATTGATATGTCTTGACATTAATCGTTTATTATATTAAAATCTATACGTTATTTTAAAGGTCTGATAACATGTATTACAAAAAAGGATTATGAAAGAAATTAATTCTTTTAAAAATATACTTATTGAACTGGTAAGCGGCAGATGGAGGTAAAATGGATACTCATAAAGGGAAAAAAGAAGATTTAGAAAGAAATTGGTATCTGATTGATGCCAATGAAAAAATTTTGGGAAGATTAGCCACTAAGGTAGCAACGATATTGAGAGGTAAAAACAAAATCAATTTTGAAAACTCAGTCGATTTAGGTGATTATGTGGTCATTATTAACGCTGAAAAGATCAAATTAACAGGGAAAAAGGAAGAACAGAAATTATATCGTCACCATACTGGCTACCCCGGTGCTTTAAAAGAGATTTCTTACAAGGAAATGAGTCAAAAGAAGCCCGATTATATTATAAAAAAGGCTATTAAGGGGATGCTTCCCAATAATAGGCTCAGTCGTAAATTGATAAAAAGGTTAAAAGTATATTGTGGTGCTCAACATCCACATATTGCCCAAAATATTGAGATATTGAATTAAACGAGAAGGAGGATTAATACTTGGCAGACAATCGATTTTATGGAACTGGAAGAAGGAAAACGTCTGTTGCCAAAGTCTGGATAACACCTGGAAAAGGGAATATTACCATTAACAATATGCCCTACCAAGAGTATTTAAAAATTCAGTCTAATATTCAAGAAGTTGAAGAACCATTAAAATTGGTGCAAAAGATTAATGATTTAGATATAAAGGTTGCGGTATCTGGTGGGGGTATTTCCGGTCAATCTGGGGCTATCAAGCATGGTATTTCCAGAGCGCTGGTTGAATATGACCAATCCTTACGAAGTATATTAAAGAAAGAAAAGATGTTAGAACGTGATGCCAGAATGAAAGAAAGAAAAAAATATGGTCAGAGAGGTGCTCGAGCACGCTATCAGTTCTCTAAACGTTAAGATAATGGTATCACTGATTAAATATTGATTATGTTTTTTTTATTAATTATTAATAAAATTAGCCATCATTGCTACTTTTTTGTTAAAATGTAAATGATGATGGCTTTTTTTATTTATTTTATTTTGAGTAAGGTATCCTGAAATGCCCCAAAATATTTCTTTGTTAGATATTTTAGATATTATTCTTATAACCATTGTTTTATATAATATACTTCTATTAATAAAAGATACACCTGCTGCTCAGATTATAAAAGGCTTTTTAATATTATTCATTTTTTCTTTTATATCTAACTGGATAGGATTAAAGGCTATCAATTGGATAATTAAGGGATTGATGGCTATGCTGATAGTAGCTATTCCCATTATATTTCAACCCGAATTACGGCGTTTATTATTAAAGATGGGAAAAAGTGGTTTTCTAATAAATTTTCCTTTATTTCCTCAAGAAGAAGAAAACAAAAAAGGAGAAGCTCTTATTAATGGTATAGTAATGGTAACACCAATGTTGTCAGCAGAAAAAATTGGTTCTCTTATAGTATTAGAAAGAGACGTTGGTCTTCAAGATATTTTAGAAACCGGAATTACCTTAAATAGCGAGTTTTCTTCTGAGTTGCTATATTCCATTTTTTTACCCAATTCGCCATTACATGATGGGGCTGTTATTATCAGAGATAATCGTATAGCAGGAGCAAATTGTATTTTACCCTTAACTAAAAGAACTGATATAAAGAGATATTTGGGTACACGCCATCGCGCCGCTATTGGACTGAGTGAGATATCAGATGCCCTGGTTATCGTAATTTCAGAGGAAAGAGGCACTATTTCTGTTGCTATTGATGGAAGATTAACCAGACCTCTTAGGCCAGATTTATTAAAAAAATTCTTACAAAACCTATATCGGCCAAAAAGTAGAAAAATCTTTAATATTCCAAAAAAAGGTAAACAATAGAAATGGAAAGAATAAAGAAGTGGGTGACAAGTAATCTTGATATTAAAATACTGGCCTTATTTATGGCTATTATATTATGGTTTTATATATCAAGTGAATATAATATTATTTCTGAAAAGTACTTTGAAATCGAAGTTAATCCGATTAATCTAAATGAAGGACTATCCATTAAAGAGATAAGGGAAAAAGTTAGTGTAGGAATCAAGGGTCCACAGAATGTAATAGAAAACTTGACAGCTTCAAAGATATCAGGAACAGTTGATTTGCATAATATAGAAGAAGTTGGAGAGTATCTTGTAGGTGTTGATATTGTTCCACCGAAAAACACAGAAATTATTAAAATTATTCCGGAAGATTTCCGGGTAATGATAGAAAAAATAATAAGCAAAGAATACATAATTGACTATAATTTGATTGGTTTACCAGAGAAAGGCTATTCCTTAAAAAAAGAACCAGAGATTGTCCCCAAAGAGGTTTTGATTATTGCACCAGAGTCAGTCCATAATATCATTGCCCAGGTCAGAGTGGATATTGATATTTCTGCCATTAATAGAGACATTGATAAGGAAGAAAGAGTTATTGTCTATACCAAAGATAATAATGTTTTAGAAAACCTGAGAATGAGCCCGGAAAAAGCCTTTATATCAATTGAGGTAAGAGAGGGTTATCCTGAAAAAATATTAGAAATAAAGCCCCGAATTATCGGTAAGCCAGCTCCTGGTTTTTATATTTCAAAAATAGAAGCAAACCCCAACAGCTTTAAAGTATATGGTGAATATACAAAAATTACTCATATTGATTTTTTAGAAACCATGCCTATCGATGTAAATGGGATTTCCAAGACTCTAACTGTAAAGGTACCCCCAATAGTATTTGAAGGATTATACCTTGCCGAAGACCAGGAGAATTTAGCCGAAGTTCAGATTCATGTTGAAGAAAAAGAAGAAGAAAAAATATTTCAAAATATAGAAATTGAACCAAGAGAGGCATCTCCATTTATACACTATCAGCTGATACCAGCAACAGCAGATGTAAAAGTTGCTGGTAAATCAAGCAATATAAACAGCCTAAAAGAAGAGGATATAAAAATATTTGTAAACCTTTCCGACACAAATAAGGAAACAGTTAAGATAGAGGCTGAGTTGCCCCTTAATATTAATTTAGTTGATATTAATCCTGATTTTGCTACTGTTTCTATTAAAAAATGAACAATTCTATAAATTTTTTTATTTTTATGTATGCTTTTAAAATGTTTTTTAAATATTTATAAATATATTATTTCCACAAAATAAAGTAGAAGACTGATTGTGGTCTACCTGTACTCCAATAGAGATTATTTATAATTTTCTGAATGCTTACATTTAAAATAGTATAAAAATAATAAGAAAAAAATAATTTATTTGTTTTTTAGAAAAGGTTTAATATGAGTACATTATTCGGAACTGATGGTATTAGAGGATTTGCCAATAGATATCCCATGAATGCCGAGTTAGTATTACAGTTGGGACAGGCAATCGGTTATTATAATAAAAATAAAAAAAATAGAAATATATTGCTGGGCAAAGATACCAGAATTTCGGGTGATATGTTAGAAGCAGCTCTTAGTGCTGGCCTCTGTTCCTCGGGTACCAATGTTTTAAGGGCAGGTGTTATTACTACACCGGCAGCAGGATACCTGACAAAACATTATAAAGCCGGCATGGGGATAGTCATTTCTGCCTCTCATAATCCTTATTATGATAATGGAATTAAGATATTCACAGGTGATGGGTTCAAAATAGGTAAAAGAATAGAGAGAGAAATAGAGAAAATACTATTTCAAGAAAAGTACAAAAAGATGCGGAATGTTGGCAGGAATATTGGCAAAGTAATACCTTTAAAAGAAGCCCGTGAAATCTATTTTAAGCATCTGCTTGGTACCATACCAGATGATTTTAAAAAACCAGATTATAAAATTGTTCTTGATTGCGCCAATGGTTCATCCAGTAATATAATCCAGGAACTGTTCACTGAACTAAACATCAATTTTAAAATTATCAATAATACCCCAGATGGTATTAATATCAACCGTGAATGTGGCTCAACATATATTAACAGCTTACAAAAGTTCATTTTGCATGAAAAAGCAGACCTCGGATTAGCTTTTGATGGTGATGCTGACAGAATGTTAGCGGTAGATGAAAAGGGGACTTTAGTTGATGGAGACCAAATAATGGTTATTTATGCAAATGCTTTTATCAAAGAAGAAAGATTGGGGAATAATATTATAGTTACCACCCATATGAGCAATTTAGGATTTGATGAGACTATAAATGAGATGGGTGGTTCGGTGATAAGGACAGATATTGGTGATAAATATGTCTTAAAAAAGATGCTAAATATAAATTCATTATTGGGGGGAGAGCAATCTGGTCATATAATATTTTTACCATACAGTCCAAATGGTGATGGAATAATTACTGCTTTTCAATTGCTATATGCTTTAAATAAAGAGAATAAGAGGGTATCTGTTCAGGCTGGGTTAATGAAAAAATATTTTCAGAAACTAATTAATTATAAAATATCCAATAAAAAAGACCTATTACAAAATGAAAATTTTTATAAATTGAATGAAGAAATTAAAAAGTTCTTCCAGGAGGAAGGGAGATTTTTAATAAGACTTTCCGGGACCGAAGATAAAATTAGAGTTTTGTTGGAAAGCAAAGAGGAGAAGAAGATTAAAGAAAGTAAAAAGATTATCGATAAATATATTGCCAGCTTGTCAAATCTTAATAAAGATATTTATTGATTTTTTACTAAGAATATTTAGAAACAGGTTAATGAATGATTATTGGAACGGGTATAGATATAATTGAAATAAATAGGATTAGAAATGTTATAAATAAATGGAATCTTCATTTTTTAAACAGAGTATATACCTCAAATGAGATTCATTATTGTGAACAAAAAAAAGATAGTTGCTTTCAATCTTTTGCTGGCTATTTTAGTGCTAAAGAAGCCTGGGCCAAGGCAATAGGTACAGGCATTTATGGTATTAGATGGAAAGAAATAGAAATAAGGAAAGATGATTTGGGAAAACCTTATATCCATCTTTCCGGACAGGCACAAAAAATGGCTACTAAAAGAGGTATAACCAACACCAATCTTAGTATTTCACATACCATACACTGGGCAATTGCTCAGGTGATTTTAGAAGGTTAAATTTATAATTTATAAGGAGGGGGTAATGAAAAAATTATTTGATTCCGCCTGGTTAGAAATTGATTTAGACGCCATAAAGCTCAACATTCAGAATATTAGAAAACATGTTGGCAAACAGATTAAAATTATGGGTATTGTGAAAGGTAATGGATACGGACACGATGCTATAGAAATCTCAAATTTAATTTTAGAACAGGGTGTTGAACAGCTTGCTGTTGCAAGGATTGAAGAAGCAGTCTTTTTAAGAAAGAGCAATATTAAAGCCCCTATTTTAGTGCTTGGAGCTGCCTTGCCAGAGCAATTTAAATTATATATAGACTACCAGATAATGGCTTCTATAAGTGATTTGGAGAATGTTTATAAATTTAATGATATTGCGGCTAAACTAAATAAAAAAATAAAATTGCATTTGAAGATTGATACGGGAATGGGACGTTTAGGGATTAATCCTCAGGTATTGAAAGATTTTTATAATGGTTTTAACAAGCTATCCAATATAGAAATTGTTGGAGTATTCACTCACTTTTCTACTGCTGATGAAAGGGATAAGAGTTATACATACTATCAATTCAGACTTTTTAAGGAGATAGCTGATTTAATAAAAGGTATTAATATTATACCCAGACCTTCTTTTCATGCTGCCAACAGTGGAGCCATTCTTGACTTGCCAGAAACCTGGCTGGATATGGTTCGCCCGGGTTGCCTGATATACGGTTTATACCCATCTGATGAGGTCAAAAGAACAATTAAACTCTTTCCAGCTCTGTCATTTAAAAGCCGTATAGTTTTGATTAAAGAGATAAAAGCTGGTAATTTTATTGGTTATGGTAAGTCTTATCAGACAAAACGGGATACCATTGTAGCTACCCTACCTGTGGGCTATGCTGATGGATATCCCCGGTCTCTATCAAATTCAGGCCAGGTACTGATTAGAGGGAATTTAGCACCTGTGATTGGTCGAGTCTGTATGGATCAGATGATGGTAGATATTACTGATATAAATAATGCAACTATTGGTGATGAAGCCATTCTCTGGGGTGCTCAGGGAAATGGTAATATAGCTGTTCAGGACATTGCCAGCAAGATAGATACTATAGTTGATGTAATTATACATTTAACTGACAAAGCAAGAGTAGCAAAATTATTCTTAAAAGATGGAAAGCCATGGAAGGTTAAAAATATTTTAGGTGAACATTATATTTAACGATAGGAGTATGAAATCAATTTTAAGTGAGAAATATAACAATAACATCTATACAGTTATAACAAATAATCCGGAAGAAACAATCGAGCTGGGAAAAAAATTAGGGAATATACTTAATAAGGGTGACTTGATAGCCGTAAATGGTGAACTGGGTACCGGAAAAACCTGTCTGATTAAAGGTATTGCCATTGGTTTAGAGAGCAGGGAAGAAGTAACCAGCCCTTCTTTCTCTATTATTAAAGAATATTCTGCTAAAATCCCTATCTTTCATTTTGATTTATACAGGCTTAATAGATCAGAAGAGATAGAAGGATTGGGCTATGAAGAATACTTTTATGGAGAAGGTGTTACTCTAATCGAGTGGCCTGATAAGATAAAAAATTACTTGCCAGAAAAATTATTGTTAATCAATATATTCATGGATTATGATAATTTGTTTTCTAGAAAAATTACCTTTGAAGCAAAAGGAGAAAGATATAAAAAGATACTGGAGGTATTAAAATCTATTGAATATATTAGGAATTGATACTTCTGCTAAAACATTAAATCTTGCTGTTGTCAATGATGATGAAATGGTGGTTGACTATAGAATAAATACCGTAGAAAGAACCCATTCAGCCCTTATACTTCCTCTTCTAAATAGTATGCTTAATTTAAATGGTATTAAACTTAAACAAATTGAAGGCATTGCTGTTTCTATTGGTCCCGGCTCCTTTACAGGTTTAAGAATCGGCCTTTCTACAGCGAAGGGACTATCCTTTGCTTTGTCTATACCAATTGTGGGAATAAACACCTTAGAATCATATGCTTTTAGATGGATGGACCTGCCCGGGAAACTGTGCCCCCTGATTAGAGCGCGAAGAGGGGAATATTACTTTGCCGTTTTTAATAAAAAACATAATAGTCTCCACATAATAAAAGGTTACCAATGTGCAGATTGGAATAAAATCAAAGATGAATTGTTAAGATATGATAACAAAGTTTTTATTTTTGGTTGTGGATTAGAGGACATCCTCAAAGAAGAAAAAGTTGAAAAATCAAAAAATATTGAAAACATACATTTCATTACAAGCAATAAGAATATAGCTAATGCTGCTAATATTGCTTTAATAGGAGAAAAGAAGATTTTAGAAAACACTTATGATGATATTTATACGTTATCACCCTTTTATATTAAGAGGCCGGCTGCAGAAATAAAGAAAGAAAAAGATGATTCAAAAGACATTTGATAATAATCAGGAAAAGAATATGAAAGAAACTAACATTATGGGTATTGAAACATCATGTGACGAAACAGCTGTTTCAATTGTCAGGAACGGGAAACATCTGCTATCCAATATAATTGCTTCACAGATTGAAATACATCAAAGGTATGGTGGTGTGGTCCCTGAAATTGCCTCAAGAAAACATATGGAACTCATTATGGTTATCTGTCAGGAGGCATTGGAAAAAGCCGAATTATCCTTAGATGATATTGATGGTATTGCTGTGGTGCCCGGCCCTGGTTTAAAGGGTTCACTGTTAGTTGGTTTGTCATTCGGTAAAGCAATTGCGTTCGCCTCAGGGAAGCCTTTGATTGGAGTAAATCATATTGAAGGACATATTTTTGTCAACTTTCTAAATAATGAAGAGATATTATTTCCCTTTATTTCTTTAGTTGTTTCTGGTGGACACACCTCTTTGATATTGGTTCAGAGCATTGAGCAGCTGGAAGTTATAGGAAAGACAAGAGATGATGCTGCTGGAGAAGTATTAGATAAGATTGCCAAATATTTAGGATTAGGTTACCCGGGAGGCCCTATAATTGAAAAAATGGCAAAAACCGGTAAAGATGATGCTATAAATTTCCCCAGACCCTTGCTCAATAGTAATGGGTTTGATTTTAGTTTTAGCGGATTAAAGACTGCGGTTATCAATTATATTATAAATAGTAAAGCTGCACAACAAGAGGTAAATATCAACGATCTTTGTGCCTCTTTTCAAAGGGCGATAATTGATACCGTCAAACACAAAACACTAACTGCCGCAAATAAGTATAATATTTCCAGGATTGTATTAGGCGGGGGAGTTGTGGCAAATGAACAATTAAGAAAGGAATTAACCGAAGATGCCGGGAAGAGTAATATAAGCGTATATTGTCCACCAAAAGAGCTCTGTACTGATAATGCGGCTATGATTGCTGTTGCTGGCTTTTACAAATTGAAAGCCGGTATTACTAATTCGTTTGATTTAGATGTTTTCACAGAGTAATAAGAGTTGTATAATAAGAAATATTAAGATATACTGTAGTATTACTGTAATAACAATATAAAAAGCTTTATTTTCAGTGAATATGGTTTAAAATGACGTTTGCAAAATAAATGCTCATTTTATAAGATAGAGAAGGATTTTAGCACTCTCGATATGAGAGTGCTAAATAATTTAAAATATAAAAATTATTCAAGGAGGAATATATTAAACATGGATGTAAACAAGATCAAACCCTTAAGTGACCGCATTTTAGTTAAACCGCTAAAGGAAGAAGAAAAAACTAAAGGTGGTATCGTATTACCGGATACGGTATCAAAAGAAAAACCACAGGTAGCAGAAGTTTTAGCAGTAGGACCAGGCCGTACTAATGATGAAGGCAAGACTTTTCCCATGCCTTTTAAAAAAGGCGATAAAGTTATCTATGCCAAATATTCGGGAACTGATATTAAAAGTGAAGATGATGAAGATTACCTTCTTTTAAGCGAAAAGGATGTACTGGCTTTGCTCGGGTAGAAAAATTACAAATGTATATAACCTATTTATAAATTTAATGTAATAACATTCTATTAAGGAGGAATTAAATAAATATGGCAAAACAGTTTTTATTTGAAGAAGGCGCAAGAAACGCTCTTAAAAAGGGAGCCGATAAATTAGCAGATAGTGTTAAAATTACTTTAGGGCCAAAAGGCAGAAATGTTGTTTTGGAAAAGAAATATGGTTCTCCTACCATTACCAATGATGGGGTTACTATAGCCAGAGAGATTGAAGTAGAAGATCCTTTTGAAAATATGGGAGCACAGTTTGTAAAAGAAGTTGCTTCTAAAACAAATGATATTGCCGGTGATGGTACCACTACAGCAACAGTTTTGGCTCAGAAGATTCTGCATGAAGGTATGAGAAATGTTGCTGCCGGTGCAAATCCCATGATGCTGAGAAGAGGAATTCAAAAGGCTGTAGATAAAGCGGTGGAAGAAATTAAGAAATTGAGTATTGAAATTAAAGACAAGGAATCCATTGCTAATGTTGCCTCTAATTCTGCTGCTGAACGTGAAATTGGCAATATTATTGCAGATGCCATGGAAAAAGTAGGAAAAGATGGTGTTATCACGGTTGAAGAATCTAAAACACTGGGAACCACTCTGGATGTGGTTGAAGGAATGCAATTTGATAAAGGGTATATTTCTCATTATATGGTTACAGATGCCGAGAGAATGGAGGCAGTACTGGAAGACCCATTGATACTAATAACTGATGCTAAAATTAGTAATATGAAAGGATTGTTACCCATTTTAGAAAAAGTAGCACAGATGGGGAAACCTTTGTTTATAATTGCTGAAGATGTAGAAGGAGAAGCCCTGGCTACATTAATAGTAAACAAAATAAGGGGCACACTGAATTGTGTAGCAGTTAAAGCCCCTGGGTTTGGAGATAGAAGGAAAGAGATGTTAGCCGATATTGCCACTGTAACCGGGGGCCAGGTTATTTCAGAGGAAATTGGTTTAAAACTGGAGAACACCGATATTTCAATGTTAGGAACTGCCCGACAGGTTAAAACAAACAAGGAAGAAACCATTATTGTGGGCGGTAAAGGTGATGTCAAAGAAATTAAGAAGAGGGAAGCCCAAATCAGAGCCCAAATCGAAGAGACAACCTCAGATTATGATAAGGAAAAATTACAGGAAAGATTGGGCAAACTGGTAGGTGGTGTTGCTGTAATTAATGTTGGTGCTGCCACCGAAACTGAATTAAAAGAGAAAAAACATAGGGTTGAAGATGCCCTTTCTGCAACTAAGGCAGCAGTTGAAGAAGGAATTGTGGCTGGTGGAGGAACAGTACTGCTTAACATAATTCCAGCTTTAGAAGGCTTTAAACTGGAAGGAGATGAGCAGATAGGTGTTAATATCATTCTGAAAGCATTAGAAGAACCTACCAGACAGATTGTTAGCAATGCCGGCTATGAAGGCTCAATTATTGTAGAACAATTGAAACACAAAGAAAAAGGAATAGGATTTGATGCTGAAAAGGGTGAATATGTAGACATGGTTAAAAAAGGAATTATTGACCCTACCAAAGTAACCCGTTCTGCACTACAGAATGCTGCCAGTATTGCTGGTATGGTACTAACTACTGAGTGCTTGATTGCAGATAAGCCTGATGATAAGAAAGAACCGGTTATGCCCGGCGGCGGCGGAATGCCCGGCGGCGGAATGGGAATGTACTAACTAAATAAAATATAATTTAGTTAATTAATATTACTTCACAAAATAAAAGTCCCCTTTTTTCAATAAAG